>NZ_JADDYG010000183.1:27841-34192 GCF_015163535.1 Vibrio sp. OPT46
AGTTCTATGTACTGTTTTAACGTTGCTTCAAATTGTTGTTTTTGTTGATAACCCGCCGTTATTTTACTTTCCAAATTGTCTTTCTCGACCAACTTGTTTTTCATACTTTCAAGCTGATACTGCAGTTGCGTTAACTGCGGGACCTTTGCCGCGGCCTCTTTTGCACTTTGCTGCAAGTTTTCTTGTTCTCTCGCAACGACATGAGCTTTTTCGAGACTCTCTTTCAAAGCTACGATTTTTTGCCTAAGCTCTTGCGTTTGAGCTTTTGCATTTTGTAATGAGATGTAGGGCAACTCTATCTTATTGGCATTTTTAGCGTTTTCTAATTGCTGTTGACGAGCTTTTATCGAATCTGAGTGTTCTAGATGCAGCTTGAGTGCGCTTTCTGCTTGCTCTCGTTTCGAAAACTCTCCATTCAAGGTTTCCGCTTTTTGCAATTCAGATTTAGCAGTATTGAGCTTATCTAACGCTGCTTGCTCATTCTTTTTATTAGACTCTAATTGCTTAGTTACTTGTTCCAGTTGTTGTAATAGCTCTTGTTCAGAACTCGCTTCTGCAACTTGTAAAGCACCTCGAATTTGATTATCAAATTCGCCTTTCGCTTTACTAATTGCACTCGCTTTATCTTTGAGCGCGTACTCAATTTTTTTATATATGTCAGTTTGAAAGAGCTGGCCAAAAATTTCTTCACGCTCTTTAGAGCTAGCAAGCAACAGTTCTCGGAATTTTCCTTGAGGCAACACCATAACTTGACGAAATTGAGTTTCATTCAAGCCAATAATATTGCTAACTTCAGTTTTAACCTGAGTCGTCTTGCTGGTGATAAGCGTTTCAGTCTCACCGAGTTCATAAAGAGCCGCAGTGTGCTTTTTAATCGTCATCCCTTCACCACGGGCCTTGGGCGCTTCCTGCTCAGGGGATCGAACAACTCGGTATTGTTTGCCGTGTAACGAAAATTCGAGAACTACTTCGGTTGGTAAATCTTGCGCGGATAAGTCACACCGCATCTGAATACCTTGTCGCTCATTACCTGTGGTTTCACCATAAAGGGCGAAGCAAATGGCATCTAAGATCGACGTTTTACCTGAGCCTGTAGGACCATTAATCAAAAACAGAGGGTTACGGCCAAGCTTTTCAAAGTCAATGACTTCGGTTTTTGCAAACGGACCAAAGGCTTGCATGGTAAGTTTAATTGGTTTCATCTTTGGTCCCTATTGCTGTGATAATTGCTTAATAATGTCAGTAACAGCTTGCTCTTGCTCTTTAGACAACTGGCTATCTTGCGCCTCAATAAAAAAATCTCGGAACATATCAATTTCGCTTCGCGCCAACTTTGCTTGCGCCATTTCCTGCTCTACCCCAATTAACATGCCAGGTTTCTCAAGGTGTAAAACGTTTGGATAGACTGAACGAAGTTTTTCCATTGGGTTTAAAATCGCATGTTTATCCATCAAGCGAACTAACAAATAATCTTCATTCTTAGGGTCTGTTTTGCCTTGCTCAATAACTTTATCCAGCTCGCCCTCTACAATGCGCATTTCATGAGGAGCCGTAAGATCAATATGCTCTGCAGAAACAAATCCTTTCTTGTCCAGTTCAACTAACGTGAAACCTTTTCTCTGGTTCTGTTCACCAAAGCTATACTTCATGAGAGAGCCAGAGTAACGGATATTCTCTGCGCCTTTCTTTTGAGGCTGATGCAAATGACCAAGTGCGACGTAGTCAAAATCTAAGAAGTGTTCATGACTCACGCGATCAGAACCACCAATAGATAATGGTCGTTCAGAGTCTGACTCGATAGCCCCATCAACAAAACAGTGACTCACGAGCACGCGCTTTTGCTTAGAGATAAAGCGCTCTTTAATTTGCTCAACAAGCAATTGATGAGCCTCATCATGAGTGGATACCGAGGCTTTGTAGGCAAACCTGACCTGTTCAGGGTCGTTATAAGGCATACCATAAAACGCGACCTCGTCCGCAGAGTCCGTTTTTATGATGATGGGAGTGAGCATCTCTTCAAAGTTGCTAACAATATGGAGACCTGCATTTTTCATTTGCTCTGAGCCGAAACCTAACCTTTCTGCACCATCATGGTTGCCAGATATCAATATCATTGGTGTTTCTAACTCGGTACAAATGCGTTTCACGACTCGATTTAACAGTTCTATTGCAACCGTTGGTGGCACCGAACGGTCATAGATATCTCCCGCCACTACAACTGCATCGACGGGGTTGCGTTCAATATAGTTAATCAGTTGTTCGAGTACTGCTTGTTGATCTTCGAGTAGTGATACGTTGTGGAATTGTCGACCAAGATGCCAATCTGAGGTGTGGATAAACTTCATTCGAATTCACTTTCCGCCAATTCTATGAGTAGGCTTGCTTCTGTCAGAGTCCATGTACCGTTTATAAAAAGGAATGCGTCACGGGTGGGATCTCGAACAAGCCAAAACTCAAGTTATTTTATTTCGGTAAGGATATCTTGAGTCGAACAGCTTTTCATGTGGTTTGTGTTCTATGGCTGGCTATTTAATCAGAAAGCGAGAAGAACACTGTAAAAACGCGGTGAGCAAAGCTATTTTGAAAAGCAAGCTGCGCCTAGTCATTGTCCAAACATCATTAAAGGGCCAGTTTCGAGTCAATCCCCCATAACATTTGCATCACTAAAACCTCAGCTACTACTAGAAGGAAAAGCAATAGCCAGACCTATTCACTACGCCAATTGTATATTACTCCTACCGCATAGCCATCTGACTCGATGTCCGCTTGCAACACGTGAAAGTCTGGGCAGGGGCTGCTTCTTTGAAGCTCATCAATCACTAACGCTTTTAAAACGCCGCCACATGCACCCAATCCGCCAAGTTTGATATCAACAAATTGATACTGAGTTTGATCGGTCACCCACGGAGACAAGAATTGCATTGAGTTTAACCATTGCGGTTCTTCCTTATTAACGGATAAATACAATTGACTGAGTGGATGTTCACAACTTACTCCTAATTGCTTAAACACCTTGTCCACGGCGATGCGTTGTTGTTTGGCATCTAAATCAATTCGAACAACATCAGGCACAAGACCTGAATGTCGAAAAAAACACTTGGTTAAAATGATAGAGCTTTGAGGTTTGACATGCCCTTCTACATCACTCGTAACCTCTATAGCCAGTATCCAAGTCGCTTGCGTTTCATTAACTTCACGATTTATCCGATTTAGTGCCATCAAAAATGCAGCTTGGCCATAAGGATAAAAGTAAATTTCAGTATTGACAGTTTGGTCAACGAAAATAGAAAGCTCGCTTATCAATGCTTTAAGCAAACTTTTGTCCACCGAAGATGGTAAAAGAACACAGAGATTCTCCTTGATATCAGCTTGCTCAAGACTCTCGCGCTCAGAGCGCACGAGGCTTAATATATGCTCATCTATTGATTGAGCAAAGTCAGGGGGTCGGATTTCCTCGGACAATCTAAAAGAATCATCAGCTATCTCGCGAACGGTGTGTGAACGGCCATTAAAGGATAGAAGATGCGTTTGAAATGCGAGTGGCATCTAGCCTCCGATTAAAACCGTAGGCATACCAGATAGAATTTTGCCACCATGAGACGTTGAATCGCCGACTCTCGCGGCTGGTTTACCGTTGATTGTTACGCTAGAAGAACCTGCTGAGATACTATCCGGAGGACCGATACAAATAAGCTTGTCGCCTTGTCTTGCCGCAGGTATCCCGCCAATCGTTACGTTTGCTGAACCAACAACGACGGGACCACCGACATGCGGTATCTTTCCTGTTTTTTTAGGGCAAAGATGAAAGCTGCCCAAAATTGCGGCTGGTTTACCCACTTTAAATCACCTTAGTTCAATGAAATTTGCCCAGCTTTAAGAGCAATAGCTGAGCCGTTAATGGATATTTTATTACCTTTGATATTGATTTCTCCAGAGCTAGACATCTGAATAGAAGCACCACCTACTTTGATCTCGACGCTCTTTCCTGCATTAAAAGACAGTACTTCACCCGTTTCATTCGAAAAGTTTTTACCTACTTTCAAGCTCGCGTTCTGACCAACCTCTTGATTAACATCATTGGTCACTTTTTCGGTTTTACTGTTTTCAACGGCGATATCAACACAGTCTTCAACTAGCATTTGGAACAGTTTTTCAGCATGAAGATAAATGTGCTCTTCACCAGGCTTATCATCGAAGCGCAACTCATTAAAACTGGATGTACCTTTTTGTACAGAGCGTGATTTATAACCACTCTGAGAACTTTGCTCTGGTAAAGCGTAAGGAGGGAGTTGACTACCGTTATATAGTGACCCCGTAACGATTGGTTGATCAGGGTCTCCGTTAACAAACTCGACGATGACCTCTTGTCCGACTCTAGGGTGAAACACCGACCCCCATCCGTTACCTGCAATATTTTGCGCAACACGAATCCAACATGAACTATTTACATCGTATTTACCAACACGGTCCCAGTGAAACTGAACTTTGATACGGCCATGTTTGTCTATGTAAATTTCACCATCTTTGTTCCCCGTAACTACTGCGGTTTGCAAACCTTTCATCTGAGGTTTCGGGTAGTTAACTGAAGGACGCAGGATTGTCTTTGAGTCAACACAACTAAACGAGACTTTGACACCTTGCGCACCGGTCCCACCTTGACCAGTCTGGTTATAAACAGCAGCAGACAAAAAAACAGAAGACAGTACATATTCTTTGCCGACTCGAGATTTATCTTCATGCTTTTTAAACTTGAAGCACTTGCCCACACTGAATGTTCTGCACGTAGCCTCGCCACGACACAAATATGCATTTTGCTGTAGTGCTTCTATTGCATGCGTGTTTCTTAGTGCGTATTGATCATTGCTCTCCATTTCACCCATGTATTCAAAATACTCGCTTCCAGGTACTGTAAAAAAATCACTTTCACCCTTTGCAGTATTTTTAGGATTCGAAGAAGGCTTGAGCATGTTATAGCCTGACTTTTGACTCGCTTTAGTAGTCAGAATTTGCGTTTCATGCCAAGAAGAAATGTGGCTAGATTTCGCCGTACCTGTATCAAAATCGACTAAAAACTCAGTACCCGGCTTATAAAAACTGATGTCATCAAAAATACTGAGCGTATGGGCAGACTTAGTATGTGTAAAACAAAATGATAGCCCCTCCTCCGATAACAGACGTCGAACAAATTCAAGATCTGATTCTTCATATTGTACTTTGTATGTGTATTTAGGATAGGACTTGGTTAACTCAAAACTAAAGGCAACACTATGCTCCGATAGTACTTCAGAGATAATTTCCTTTATATCTTTATGCTGAAATATTCTGCAATTTTTTCGATATTCAGCGAAACGTAATTTAGGCTCTATTAATAATTCTATGTTTTTATAATTTTCGCCTTTATGTGTATTAGAAACCCTTTTCCCTTCTAATCTTGCAGCAGAAACATAACCATGCATATAACGAGGATTTGAAGAAACATCCTCATTATTTTCAAGGGTAATGGTAACTTCCTTACCAATAATTTCGTTTAACTCACTTCGTTGATCATTAAAGTAAGCTTTAGCACGCAATGAAAAAAGTTCTGAGATCTCTTCTCTATACTCAAACGAGTTTAGTATGATGGCATCTTTACCGAATGGCGAAGAAATTCGGATGAAATTGTTATCTTGAGTTGCTCTTTTCATTAAATACTTCTTTCAAAAAAATGCGGAGGAATACTCCCCCGCATGAAAATTACATTTGTTGACCTTTAACACCGCTGTAGCCGTATACCAATGGAGCAGAAGTGTTGTTCTTATCGTCAGTAGGAGTCACTGTCATCATCATTTCTGTGTAAGAAATTGTGATAGTTTCAACTGGACGATCGTCTTGGATAGAAACTGAGTAGTTAGAAATCATCGCATCAGTCAGTTCGATCTTCATGATCTCTTCAACCTTCTCACCCTGCTTAGTAATATGGAAAACCGCTGGTTTACCTTTACCAATCGTCGCTTCTTTAAATAAGTCAGGAGAAGAACGGTCTTGAAGTTTAGTGATAGTCAAATCATATAGACGAGTAGCGCTCGCTTCACGGTCCATCGCTGTACCAGTGTATGATGAGATCTCACGACCTACACTCCAATCTACAGATAGTAGTGTAATCAAATCTTTGTATTGCTCGGCTGTTGCCTCACCCTTAATATCTGCGTATTTAAGATACGTATTAGACTGCATGCTAATCTCCTATAGCATTATTAATTGACATATATCGTAGTAATTTAATTATCTGACGTTTGGTGATAATTAGTGATTAATGTATCAAAAACTTCATTTTAAATACGCCCTGTTATATCTTTAAATAAGATTTAATTT
>NZ_JADDYG010000183.1:34202-34779 GCF_015163535.1 Vibrio sp. OPT46
ATAATTTAATTATCTGACGTTTGGTGATAATTAGTGATTAATGTATCAAAAACTTCATTTTAAATACGCCCTGTTATATCTTTAAATAAGATTTAATTTAAGCGTTTTTTATAAAAAATAATAGTTAATATGAACCAACTCCCAATTATTATTGAGAGTGTAAAGGATGTTAAACTATTGAGACATCAAGTCCACTAGTTGTACCTTTAACAATAATTTCATCAAACGTCTTATCATTAAGAATTGCATGCAATATTTCATGAGAAATCTTCGGAAGCAATGTATTTTCTATGGTTGTTTGTACCACACGCGCACCACTGCCAGACTCATTGCTATTGTCTACAATATCATTAATTAGTTCCTCATCAAAAAACAGGTCAGCGTTATAGTGCTTACGAATACGAGTCGTAATTTTATCCAACTTTAATTTTGTTATTTCTATCAATACTTTTCTTGATAGAGGCAAATAAGGTAATACATTCACACGCCCTAAAAATGCAGGTTTAAAGTCGACCAACAAATCATCGCGTAAAGCATCTTTTAGTGCTGACGGCTCAGGAGATAAATCAGGATCAGA
>NZ_JADDYG010000183.1:34789-37733 GCF_015163535.1 Vibrio sp. OPT46
GTTCACACGCCCTAAAAATGCAGGTTTAAAGTCGACCAACAAATCATCGCGTAAAGCATCTTTTAGTGCTGACGGCTCAGGAGATAAATCAGGATCAGAATACAAAGACATCGTCGTTTCGGTCCCTGTGTTCGCGGTCATAATAATAATAGTGTTTTTAAAGTCTATATCTCGACCTTCACCGTCTTTAATTGAGCCTTTATCAAACACCTGATAAAAAATATCTTGAACACCAGGGTGCGCTTTTTCCATTTCATCGAGGAGAATTACACTATAAGGTTTACGTCTAACAGCTTCAGTCAGTACACCTCCTTCTCCATAACCGACATAACCAGGAGGAGAACCTAATAGCAATGAGACTTTATGCTCTTCCTTAAATTCCGACATATTGATAGTCGTGACATTTTCTTCACTACCATAGACTTTCTCTGCAATCGCCAAAGCCGATTCGGTTTTACCCACTCCGCTTGGTCCGGTTAGGAGAAATACACCATTTGGTCGTGTCTCATCCGTGAGCTGCGCACTCGCAGTTTTTATCACTTCAGACATGAGCTCTAAAGCGTGATCCTGCCCGACAACTCGCTTACACAAACTTTCTTTCAAACCCAATACTGCTTGGATTTCATCATCCTGAAGTTTACCCAACGGTATACCGGTCCAATCCGAAATAACTTCTGCGATTAGCGCTTCATTTACATGCGAAAAAACTAAGGGCTGTGAGTTAGCGGAAAGGTTATTTTCAAGCTCTTGTAACTTGTCTCTCGCAGTTTCAGAACCCTCCTGGATTATTTGGGTTCTAAGTGACTTAGCTTCACTTACCCATTCTTTTTCTTTTTCCCAAAGTACCTCTAATTCAATAATGTCATTAGATAGCGCATCAATCTCTTTTCGGACACCTTGGAGCTGCACATCAAGAGATGCTCCTAATCGATTCTCTTGGCTAAGATGCTCATACTCAGCTTGCTTTGCTTTAAGTTTGTTTCTTTTCGCATCTAGACCTCCCGGTGTAGATGACTGACTTAACGCAACTCGAGAACAGGCCGTATCCAAAACAGAAACCGCCTTATCTGGCAGTTGACGACCATTAATGTATCGAGCTGAGAGTTGGACCGCTGCATTGAGAGCTTGGTTAGTGATATGAACATCGTGGTGTTGTGCCATTACATCAAGTAAGCCTCGTAACATTTCGATCGCGAGCTCAGGGGCTGGCTCATCAACCTTTACGACTTGAAAACGCCTAGTTAAAGCTGCATCTTTTTCAAAATACTTTTTATACTCTGCCCACGTAGTTGCTGCGATCGTTCTGAGTTCGCCTCTCGCTAATGCTGGCTTCAGAATATTCGCCGCATCACCTTGGCCCGCTTGCCCACCACCGCCAATTAGGCCATGAGCTTCATCAATGAACAATATAATAGGCTGTGGAGCGTCGTTTACTTCCTTCACAAGGTTCTTAAGCCTGTTTTCAAACTCACCTTTCATGCCTGCGCCGGCTTGCAGTAATGCCAAATCCAGAGACTTAATCGCCACATTTTGCAGAGCGGGAGGTACATCGCCATCAATGATCTTTTGCGCCAAACCTTCAACAACGGCTGTTTTTCCAACACCAGCTTCTCCGGTAAGAATCGGGTTGTTTTGTCGGCGTCTTAATAAAATATCGATCATTAGACGAATTTCATTATCTCTACCAATCACCGGATCTATTTTACCTTCCCTAGCTTGCTCAGTAAGGTCTGTTGTAAATTGATTCAAGGCGGAATTCGCGTTTGACTGCGCTAAGTCATTCGATCTTGATTGAGGCGCATTACTTTCTTTAAAGTTCAATAAGCAAGATGGTTCTATCTTGTTTAGTTCAGGACTAATCGAACCAGCCATGTTGACTAACGTATCATCAGACAAGTAGGCAAATAAAAGATGGATGCACCCCAACTGTTCTTGATTGAATTCAATGGTTGCAGACAACAAGGCATTTTGCATAACAGTCACCGTATGAGCTGATAGCCCAGGCACCGACTGGCATCCTGTTTTGTATTTTTCTAATGCCTTTTGAATATCGGTTTCAACCTTGATTTTATCGACATCAAATTCGTCAAAAACTTCAGAGTAAATATCGTCAGGATGGCGGATAATCATCATTAACCAGTGAGACATTTCAATACTGTGATGAGTTCGGGAGCTTGCCATCGCAGCTGCCTGTTCAAGTGTTTCCTTAGCCTGAGGAGACAATCTTTCGACCAACGCTGAAAGTGAGAGTGAAGCCATTACATTTCCTTTAAATAGTAATTGTTATAGTTCGATCTTTTGTACGTTCGTGTTTTTTAAGCACAGAACCAATACCTAACTGCCCCTGCTGTTTCGATAAACAAGCTTGTGGTAGCAAACTATGTTTGGTGGTGAGCTGCCACTTCAGTTGTTTATGTTTTCCAATCAACTCATAAGCAGCGTTCTTAATGATTGCTATATTGGGTTGGTTAGGAAGCAATTTACTAACTAGCTGTTTATCTTTTGGCAGAAATTCTATTGTTGTCCCCGCGTTGATGTTCCATGCTTTCGAACCCAAAGACGCTCCTAAACCAAGTTGAGCAAACTGCCCTTCAGGCATAGTTCGGGATGCAAGGCGTGTTTGCTCTTCTTTCGTAAGGTGTAACCATTGTCCTTGAAATTCATGAACTTTTACTTGGCATCCAGATAAACATTCAAGAATACTTTTTAGTCCACCTTTACTTCTCACTGGTGAAGCAAACACACCACCATAGTGCAGGGACAGTGAACTCCCTTCCCCAGTTAATGCCGATTTACAGCTTTCTAACGGCGAACGCGCGCCCTGCGCATGCGCACGAGATTGAACTGTCAGCTGACTCAGTTGCCAACATCGATAATAAAGAGATAATAAGCGATGATTGAAAATATCGTAGAAGTCCACCATAGCCGTATCGCCTTCTTTTTG
>NZ_JADDYG010000183.1:37743-38972 GCF_015163535.1 Vibrio sp. OPT46
CAGTCCACCTTTACTTCTCACTGGTGAAGCAAACACACCACCATAGTGCCGGGACAGTGAACTCCCTTTCCCAGTTAATGCCGATTTACAGCTTTCTAACGGCGAACGCGCGCCCTGCGCATGCGCACGAGACTGAACAGTCAGCTGACTCAGTTGCCAACATCGATAATAAAGAGATAATAAGCGATGATTGAAAATATCGTAGAAGTCCACCATAGCCGTATCGCCTTCTTTTTGGCGATGTAAAGCTAATTCACTATAGTGCTGGGGAAGCACACCTTGCTCACCCGTTAGGCCTATTAAATTGGTCTCAATCTCTAACTTGCTGTCATCTATATTTTTCAGTTCACAAAGCTGAGCATTTTCAAAACCTAATGATGGATTAACCTTTAAGTTTAGCTTTTCATGCTTCGGTAACGCATCTGTTCCTATTTGCGCCTCTGCTTGCAGAACTTCGTGTTCAATAAGATGAATCGCTTCAAACAATGGATGTTGCTTTAATTCTCGATAAAATTGTTCCGCGCTCATAGCAACACCTTATCGCCAGTTAATGCGGGCCATAGGTGGAAAGACTTTCCCGTGGACTTAAGTCTTATTTCTAACTGCGTAAAAATGTTAATTTCAGCATATTGCGAGAAGTAAACAGATAAAACACTACCTAAGAGAAAGATCTGCTCTTTAGGTAAAATTTGATCAGAAACCGTCAAAATAATTTTTATACCGTGCGCAAATCCAACTTTGCCTTTCTGACTAATTCTTCCTGTAGTCGGCTCAAACTCTAACTTAGTTAAAGCATCGATTACCGCTTTCGTTTCTGCTGTCCCAGAAAATGCATAGAGATTAAGGGTCTGCTTCAAAGTTGCTAAACCATCTTCCTCGGTAAAATGGTTTAAAGTTAAAAGCTTAGTTAACTGCCATCGTGTGCTTTCATCCATTTCTGGCCGAATAGTTTCTGATAAAGAAACTAAACAACGAACAGATTCGAAATTGTCATTTACCTCCGGTAAAGATACTTGCGGCAGCCCACCTCCAAATGGAAGTTTCTGCGCTAAGTTGCGGTTACAGCACTCAGCTTCCACGTACATTAACCAGTTTTCCCGGCTATCCGGGCTGAACAATTGATGTTTTTTATCAACAAAAGAAATGTAAGTTTCTCTACCTGGCTCATCATACCCACCAGCCCAGTTCTTATCCTCACGTCTCATCAACCAATAAATCTCACTAGTGTT
>NZ_JADDYG010000018.1:0-1756 GCF_015163535.1 Vibrio sp. OPT46
AGCAACTTGATACCGTTGCCTCCTGCATTTCGAGTTCTTCTGAAGGCGTTGACAGCGGCGACTGATGAGGCACCGAAGCACACTGAGCAAGAGCTTTCACGCTCGGAAATTTAAAGAAGTCATTAAAGCTAACTTCGATACCATGATTATTCATTAGGTTCCCAATAATTCTAGTTGCCAACAGTGAGTGCCCACCAATTTCAAAAAAGTCGTCATCTAATTCAACATCAGGGTCATCGAGACTATCCCTAAATTCAGCTAATATTATTTCTTCAATATTACTTTCAGAGTCATCATGGTAATAAAACTGAGCGATATCTATACCTTTCGGATTAAAACCAGCACAATAAGAGTGGTTATTCAAAGCTTCGTAGTTAACACTTAATAAATTAATGATAGTTGTATTGTTAATATGTGGTTCTAATATCGGATGAGTAACAATAAACAAATACTTCTCTTGCTCAGTTTGTAAAATAACTACTCTAAATGGCGACTGAGACTCTGGGTCCCACTCGCGCATTTTCATTGCTTTGATCAACTCTGGCAACTGCTTACTGGCTAAATCTAAAGTGTCAATGAACTGGCTTTCTTCCGATAGATGCCACTTCTCTAACTCAAAGTCTTCAGATAATCCGTATCGAAGGTTTAATCGCATATCGACTAAAACAAGCTTGTGTAACGCTCGTTCAATTAGAACGTTTTTGCTTTTTTTATCAATAATATAGCAAAAAACCCTCCATTCAATACTCTGTGAATCTTGAAGCTGTCGCATCCAAACTTGCTCTTCATATTCGCCGATTGGAAGTAGGACTTTAGGCTCTTTAGTGACGTTGTTCATATAAAATCTAACTCTTACTTGGCCGCTTGACATGTTAGCGACCTGATTTTTTAGGATTATGTGTTAATTTGCTTACACATCGACAATAATGGTGATAGGATTGATTATCATTTAGATTTGCATTTCACGTCAAGCCAATAATTATATTGAGTTGAAAAGGGAGTTTTTTGTCAGCTAATCCGAGTTAACTGACGAATTAATCCGTTAAATTTTAAGTTGTAAAGTGGCTCTGACAACATTTTGAGAATTAAGTTGTGATCGTATTGTTTATTAAAGAAAACCTTGGTTATGATTTATTGAAATTGGACTTCATCTCAGTAAAAAGTATCCATTATGCGTATTCCTCCCCACTTTTATTCCAACTAGAAACTAATTGCAACTCTTTGCCTTTTTGTTTCGGGGCACGTTTTTCATGAATACTCGGATAATTATCACATTTACTTTATTGTGCTTAACTTCAATTTTCGTCGGCGCAAACCAACTAGATTGGTCGTTATTGCTGACCATGGATGACAAAGCTTGGCTACCGATTACTGCTAGCAGATTACCAAGGCTAATCGCACTAATTCTTACCGGATCTGGTCTCGCAATATGTGGTGTTATTCTTCAACATATTGTTAGAAATCGTTTTGTTGAGCCGGGCACCACAGGCGGTATCGATGCGGCAAAGCTCGGTATTTTGGTATCTATCGTCATGCTTCCATCCTCAGACAAGCTTGAACGTATGCTCTTCGCCGTACTATTTTGCTTCGCCGCTGGCCTTATCTACATTGCCATCGTACGAAAAATTAAATTCAGTAACTCTGCGTTAATACCTGTGATTGGGCTTATGTTTGGTAGTGTACTAAGTGCCATAGCGGAGTTTTATGCTTATCAAAACAACATCTTACAGAGTATGTCCGGTTGGTTAATGGGAGA
>NZ_JADDYG010000184.1:0-5133 GCF_015163535.1 Vibrio sp. OPT46
TCAATCAGTTAAGTTCAATGAGATATTCGATATGACAACTAAAATAGGAGGCGCGATGCCTCCTATTTTGTTTGACGGTGGTGTGCGTCTACTATTCGAATGGTGCAGGGTCACCAGATCCCAAACGAACCACAACAGGTTCACCTTCGCTAAAGTCAATTACAGTCGTAGGTTGTTCACCTAGGTAACCGCCATTAAGAATCACATCAACCGCATGTTCTAGTTTATCGCGAATATCCTCTGGATCAGATTCTGTTACGTCACTGCCAGGTAGAATCAACGACGTAGACATCATCGGCTCACCTAATGCTTCCAACAAGTCCAAGGCAATTTGATTGTCTGGAACACGGATACCGATGGTCTTACGTTTTGCATTCATCAAACGACGCGGCACCTCTTTTGTGCCTTTGAAGATGAAGGTGTAAGGACCTGGTGTGTTATTTTTCAGCAGTCGGAATGCAGAGTTATCCACTCGCGCATAGAGAGAAAGCTCCGACAAATCACGACACAGTAAAGTAAAGTTATGCTTATCATCCAGACGACGAATCTGACAGATTCGTTCCAGTGCCTGTTTGTTCTCCAACTGACAGCCAAGTGCGTACCCTGAATCAGTAGGGTAAACCACAACGCCGCCGTTACGAATGATTGCTACTGCTTGATTAATCAAGCGAGCCTGTGGGTTTTCTGGGTGAACGTAAAAAAACTGGCTCATTGTAATTCCTCATTATCGAGCCTCTCGGCTCTATATTTTTATGGGTTCTCGACTTCGTATTACTGAGTATTATTCAACGAAGGATCTATTCCCCAATCTTTCCAAACTGGTTCGACGCCAGCAGGCAACCATAGGTTCCTTCCTAGCTCCATCCACGGTGATGGGTAGTGAAAATCACTGCCTTGAGAGGCTAATAGTTTGTATTGTATAGCATAATCAGCCAAGTTGCGCCTTTCTTGTTGCGCTTGCTGTGGCTGTGCAACTTCCATCGCATCACCACCCGCTTCGACAAACGCTGCTAGAAGACGCTTAATCCACTTCGCTGTCAACTTATATCTACCAGGATGCGCTAATACCGCCATTCCACCAGCCGCATGGATAGCATCAACCGCATCCTTCATCGAACACCAATTCGGTGGTACATAACCTGGGTTATTACGCGTTAGGTATTTTTTAAACACCATTTGCATGGTTTTTGCGTAACCATTATCTACCAACCATTTCGCGAAATGCGCTCTTGTCACTGGAGCATCACCGGCGATTTGCCTTACCTCTTCAAGCACACCTACTCGAGTTGCTTTTTGTAGTCGCTCTGCAATTAACTCAGATCGTGTTATGCGATGCTGCTTCTGCTGTTCTATGAGGGCAGATAATTGTTCATTTTCCGGATCGATATTCAGGCCGACAATATGAATGTCTTTGTTTTGCCAGACGGTCGATATCTCAATGCCATTGATGATTTTTATCGGCAAATTATTATCTTGAACGTATTGCTTAGCTAACGCCAAACCGTCAACCGTATCGTGATCAGTGATCGCCAAAACCTCGATATCAAAACTCAGCGCCCTTTCCACTAAATCTTTAGGCTCTAACCGACCGTCCGATGCAGTGGTGTGACTATGTAAATCAATTCTCATATTTTTATCGTTTTAATGCCGTTTTGGGGTTGACTTTTTACTCTCGCACTAGTTAACTAGTACACAAATACAAAGTACGTAATTTAAGGTTCACCATGTTACAAGAATTTAACCAAAACCAAAAAGCGAAAGTTGCGGTTTGTCTTAATAAGGCAAACTCATCAGATCTTGCTTGGTGGCGCACTTGGACTAGTTCTTGGTGGGCAAACGTATACTTCTAGTTTATAGAACCAAACGTTGTAAAGCCCGCTACTTAAGCGGGCTTTTTTGTTTTGTTGCTCATTTCACATTCAACTGCCTAAACATTAATCGAATATAGCCAACTCTAGATTGGGAGAACGTTTGCTTTATGCGACTATGTACGGCAGGAAGATTTAAACAGCTACAAGGAGGTCTTGTGAACAAGGCCATTGAAATTAAGAAACTTGGACAGCTTGAAGTGCTAACGGCTTCCGTCCCTTATACTCAAGACCCGACTCGCTTGTTCCACACACTATGTGAGAACAAAACTGACAGCCTATTGCTGGAATCTGCTGAGATCGATTCAAAGCAAAATTTAAAATCCCTGCTGATCGTAGATTCAGCGGTTCGCATTGTTTGCTTCGGCCATACCGTTAGCATGCACGCCTTGACCAATAACGGTAAAAACCTACTGTCTCACCTAAACCAGAACATCCGTGGTGACGTTGAGAGCAAGTTCGATGGCGAAACGCTAACTTTGCAGTTTAACCAGCCATGCGACACGTTAGATGAAGACTCTCGCCTACGTGAAGCCTCTTCTTTCGATGCGCTGCGTTTGGTTCAGCATAGTTTTGATATTTCACAGCAAGACAAACACGCAATTTTCCTTGGTGGTCTGTTTGCCTACGACTTAGTCGCAAACTTTGAGCCGCTTGGTAATGCCGAAGCAACAAATCAGTGTCCAGATTACGTTTTCTACGTCGCGGAAACACTACTTGTTGTCGACCATCAAACGGAATCTTGCCAGCTTCAAGCGACGTTGTTTGTTGATGGTTCAGAGAAAACAGCGTTAGAGACTCGTATTGCAGAAATTAGCGCCCAATGTGCAGCGCCAAAACTGTTGCCGAGTGCAGAGCAAATAACAGATGTAACGGTAGAACCTAGCGTGTCTGATGCAGACTTCTGCCAAACCGTTCGCGACTTAAAAGAGTTCGTAGTGAAAGGCGATGTATTCCAAGTTGTACCGTCTCGTAGATTCACTCTACCTTGTCCTTCTCCACTGGCTGCTTATAAAGAACTGAAACAAAGTAACCCAAGCCCTTACATGTTCTACATGCAAGATGAGCTGTTCACTCTGTTTGGCGCATCACCAGAAAGCGCGCTTAAGTATGAAACCGATACCAACCAAATTGAAATCTACCCAATCGCAGGCACTCGTCGCCGCGGTAAGCGCCCTAACGGCGAGATTGATTTCGACCTAGACAGCCGCATCGAACTTGAACTGCGCACCGACATGAAAGAAAACGCAGAACACATGATGTTGGTTGACTTGGCACGTAACGACGTCGCTCGTATTGCTCAAGCTAGTACTCGCCACGTAGCAGACCTTCTAAAAGTCGACCGCTACAGCCACGTAATGCACTTGGTGTCTCGTGTGGTTGGTCAACTGCGTGAAGACCTAGACGCGCTGCACGCATATCAAGCATGTATGAACATGGGTACGCTCACCGGCGCACCTAAGATTCGTGCCATGCAGTTGATTCGCGATGTAGAAGGCGCACGACGCGGTAGCTACGGCGGCGCTGTTGGCTACCTCACTGGTGAAGGCACACTCGACACCTGTATCGTGATCCGCTCAGCGTACGTTGAGAACGGCATTGCTCAAGTTCAAGCTGGTGCTGGCGTGGTGTTCGACTCTGATCCGCAAGCGGAAGCAGACGAAACGCGCGGCAAAGCACAAGCGGTAATCTCTGCTATCCAAGCAGCGCATAAGTCACAATAAGGAATAGGGTTCAGAGATGGCTAATATCATTTTTATCGATAACTTTGACTCGTTCACCTACAACCTTGTGGATCAGTTCCGCTCGTTAGGTCACTCGGTCAAGATTTACCGAAACAACATCCCAGCAGAAACCATCGAACAAGCGGTAAACGAGCTTGAAAACCCAGTGGTTCTGCTATCGCCAGGCCCTGGTGCTCCTTCAGAAGCAGGCTCAATGCCTGAGCTTATCCAACGCATGAAAGGCAAAGTGCCGATGATCGGCATTTGTCTTGGTCACCAAGCGATTGTTGAAGCGTACGGTGGCACCGTTGCTGGCGCGGGCGAAATCATTCACGGTAAGGTCTCTATGATGGAGCACCAAAACCATGCGATTTACCAAAACCTACCATCACCACTTGCAATTGCACGTTACCATTCGCTGGTTGCGACCAAGGTTCCTGAGAGCCTAACCATCACAGCAGAAGTGGATGACTTGGTAATGTCTGTTGTACATGAAGAAGATAAAGTTTGCGGGTTCCAATTCCACCCGGAATCTATTATGACGACCTACGGAGCAACACTGTTGGCCAATGCCATTGAATGGGCACTTGAAGAACAAACTTCAGCGAACCCACTCACTGCTTAAAAAGCACTTGGCACATAAGAAATTTATGAGAGGAAATATGGAAGCAATCATCAACCCTATTATTACCAAACTGTACGAGCAAGAATCGCTTACTCAGGAAGAGAGCCAACAGCTATTCGACATCATTATCCGTGGTGAACTAGATCCAATTTTGATGGCGTCAGCGCTGACTGCACTAAAAATCAAAGGCGAAACGCCAGACGAAATTGCAGGCGCGGCAAAAGCACTGCTGGCAAACGCAAACCCATTCCCTCGTCCAGATTATGATTTCGCGGATATCGTAGGTACTGGCGGCGACGGTCACAACACCATCAACATTTCAACCACTGCGGCGTTTGTTGCTGCAGCATGTGGTCTAAAAGTAGCGAAACACGGTAACCGCAGCGTTTCAAGCAAATCGGGGTCTTCTGACCTTCTTGATTCATTTGGTATCAACCTAGCTATGAGCGCAGAAGATACGCGCAAAGCGGTAGACGATATCGGTGTTGCTTTCCTATTTGCACCTCAATACCACGGTGGTGTGCGCCATGCGATGCCAGTGCGTCAAACCATGAAAACACGCACCATCTTTAACATTCTTGGCCCACTGATTAACCCTGCTCGTCCTAACATCGAATTGATGGGCGTTTACAGTGAAGAACTGGTTCGTCCTATCGCAGAAACCATGCTACAAATGGGTATGAAGCGCGCCGCTGTAGTACACGGCAGTGGTTTGGACGAAGTAGCAATTCACGGTGAAACAACCGTTGCCGAAATCAAAGACGGTAAGATCACAGAATACAAATTAACGCCTGCAGACTTCGGTCTAGAAGCGCACCCACTAGAAGCAATCAAAGGTGGCGATCCTGAAGAAAACAAAGCGATCATTACCAATATTCTGACGGGTAAAGGGACAGACGCACAATTGGGCGCAGTG
>NZ_JADDYG010000184.1:5353-6973 GCF_015163535.1 Vibrio sp. OPT46
ATGTCTCAACCGCTAAGCACATTTCAGTCTGATTTGCTGCCATCGGACCGCAGCTTCTACGATGCTCTGAGTGGCGAAAAGACGGCATTCATCACCGAATGTAAGAAGGCATCTCCTTCTAAAGGTTTGATTCGTGATCACTTCGACTTGGATTACATTGCGTCGGTTTACAACAACCACGCAGATGCAATTTCAGTCCTAACAGACGAAAAGTACTTCCAAGGTAACTTTGACTTTCTTCCTCAAGTGCGCGGTCAAGTCAAACAACCGGTTCTGTGCAAAGACTTCATGGTAGATACCTACCAAGTTTACCTAGCACGTCATTACAGTGCTGATGCCGTGCTACTGATGCTTTCTGTCCTTAATGACGAAGAGTACAAAGCGCTAGAGGAAGCGGCGCACAGCCTGAACATGGGTATCTTGACCGAAGTCAGCAACGAAGAAGAGCTTCATCGTGCCGTTAAGCTAGGCGCACGCGTTATCGGCATTAATAACCGTAACCTTCGCGACCTAAGTACTGATTTGAATCGTACTAAAGAACTGGCACCGACAATTCGCGAACTGGCTCCTAACGCAACAGTAATCTCAGAATCTGGCATTTATACACATCAACAAGTTCGTGATTTAGCGGAATACGCAGACGGCTTCTTGATTGGTAGTTCACTGATGGCGGAAGACAACCTTGAACTTGCAGTACGTAAAGTGACGTTAGGCGAAAACAAAGTGTGTGGCTTAACGCATCCAGATGACGCAGCAAAAGCGTATCAATCTGGCGCAGTATTTGGTGGCCTGATTTTTGTCGAGAAGTCGAAGCGTGCGGTTGACCTTGAAGGTGCTCGCTTAACCATGAGCGGTGCTCCACTGAATTACGTTGGCGTTTTCCAAAATCACGATATCGATTTTGTTGCTTCTGTCGTGACCTCTTTGGGTTTAAAAGCAGTGCAGCTGCACGGTCAAGAAGACCAAGCTTACGTAAACCAACTCAAAGCCGAACTGCCAGCAGCGGTAGAAATTTGGAAAGCTTACGGCGTGACTGATGCCAAGCCAGAACTACTTGCAGAAAACATTGATCGCCATTTATTAGATGCGCAAGTGGGCACTCAAACTGGCGGAACTGGTCAAGTGTTCGACTGGTCACTGATTGGCGACCCAAGTCAAATTATGCTAGCGGGCGGACTGTCGCCAGAAAATGCTCAACAAGCAGCGACACTAGGTTGCTTGGGATTAGATTTAAACTCTGGTGTAGAAAGCGCACCAGGCAAAAAAGATTCACAGAAGTTGCTCGCGGCATTCACCGCTATTCGCAACTACTAAAGCTGGATATCAGCTAAAAAATTTAAAGCTATTCGTAGCGAAAAATACGAGAAGGAATATAACGATGGCAAAACTGAATGCCTACTTTGGCGAATACGGCGGTCAGTACGTTCCGCAAATTCTAGTTCCAGCACTGGAGCAACTAGAGCAAGCGTTTATAGACGCGCAAGAAGATCCAGAATTCCGCAGTGAGTTCATGACGCTTCTTCAAGAGTATGCGGGCCGTCCAACGGCTTTGACTCTAACTCGTAACCTAACCAAAGGTACGAAAACCAAACTGTACCTAAAACGTGAAGACCTACTTCA
>NZ_JADDYG010000184.1:7087-14661 GCF_015163535.1 Vibrio sp. OPT46
ACACGGTGTTGCAACCGCACTAGCATGTGCGCTTCTTGGTCTGAAATGTCGTGTTTACATGGGTGCAAAAGACGTTGAACGTCAAAGCCCGAACGTATTCCGTATGAAACTCATGGGTGCTGAAGTAATTCCTGTCCACTCGGGTTCTGCAACGCTTAAAGACGCATGTAACGAAGCGCTACGCGACTGGTCTGCAACTTATGAAGACGCGCACTACCTACTAGGTACAGCGGCAGGTCCTCACCCATTCCCAACCATCGTGCGTGACTTCCAACGCATGATTGGTGAAGAAACGAAGAATCAGATTTTGGCACGTGAAGGCCGTCTTCCTGATGCGGTTATCGCATGTGTGGGCGGTGGTTCAAACGCTATCGGCATGTTTGCTGACTTCATCGAAGAAGAAAGCGTTCGCCTAATTGGTGTTGAGCCAGCAGGTAAAGGTATCGATACTGACCAGCACGGTGCACCACTTAAGCATGGTAAAATAGGCATCTTCTTCGGTATGAAAGCGCCATTGATGCAAGATCCAAACGGCCAAGTTGAAGAGTCTTACTCAGTATCTGCTGGTCTTGATTTCCCTTCAGTTGGTCCACAACACGCCCACCTAAACGCAATCGGCCGTGCTGAATACGACAACGTAACAGATGATGAGGCGCTAGAAGCATTCCAAGAGATTGCGCGTCACGAAGGTATCATCCCTGCTCTAGAATCTTCTCACGCACTGGCTCATGCACTGCGTATGGCTCGTGAGAACCCAGAAAAAGAGCAATTGTTGGTTGTTAACCTATCTGGTCGTGGTGATAAAGATATCTTCACTGTGCATGCCATCCTAGAAGAAAAAGGAGCAATCTAATGAGCCGTTATGAAAAGATGTTTGAGCGCCTAAACGAAAAGAACCAAGGCGCGTTTGTACCGTTCGTAACGGTTTGCGATCCAAACGCAGAGCAGTCTTACAAAATCATGGAAACACTGGTTGAGTCTGGCGCAGATGCCCTTGAACTTGGTATTCCATTTTCAGATCCGCTAGCCGATGGCCCAACCATCCAAGGCGCTAACATTCGCGCGTTAGATTCAGGTGCAACACCAGATATCTGCTTCGAGCAAATCGGTAAGATCCGAGCTAAGTACCCAGAGTTGCCTATTGGCCTTCTGATGTACGCGAACCTTGTTTACTCTCGTGGTATCGAGAACTTCTATGAGCGTTGTGCAAAAGCAGGCATCGATTCTGTTTTGATTGCAGACGTACCAACTAATGAAAGTGCTGAATTTGTTGCTGCTGCAGAAAAGTTTGGTATTCACCCAATCTTCATCGCACCACCAACGGCAAGTGATGAAACACTGAAGCAAGTATCAGAGTTGGGTGGCGGATACACTTACCTACTCTCTCGTGCAGGTGTTACTGGCGCAGAAACCAAAGCAAACATGCCTGTAGGTCATATGCTCGATAGACTGAACCAATTTGATGCACCACCAGCGCTACTTGGTTTTGGCATCTCTGAGCCTGCACAGGTGAAACAAGCACTAGAATCTGGTGCGGCTGGTGCAATTTCTGGTTCAGCCGTGGTAAAAATCATTGAAGCGAACGTTGAGCAGCCACAAATTATGCTCGACAAGCTAGGTGAATTCGTTTCTGCAATGAAAGCTGCCACTCAAAAATAATTTCAGTTTGATATGACACAACAACGCCCGCTTAACATTATGTTTAGTGGGCGTTTTCTTACTATCGCGTTTATACCACGTCATTTTTTGTTCAACGCCCGCACTTTCCAAATCTATCTCAAGCAGAGCTCTCAAAGAGTGTTAAGCTTGGGTAACTTAACTAACTCAATAAAGCAATGTGCAGTAAGGTTGCTACATGGAAGAAGTCAAAACACTGCTAGCCAAATGTCCTGTACTATCAGGGCTGCCAGATAAAGGGCTTAGTGAAGCAGCGCAAATGACTAAGGTTCGCTGCTTCGACGAAAAAGCACTGATTTGCAATAAAGGTGCGCTTCAATCTTCTCTTATGGTCATAGCTCAAGGTGCAGTGAGAGTGAACTCAATTAGTTCAAAAGGCAAAGAAGTCACACTGATGATTTTCGAAGCTGGTGGTTGGTTTGGAGACAATGTTTTTTCTCCCGGCATGCCTCGTATTTTTGGTGCGACCGCTCATTCTGACGTGACTGTAATGGAGCTTCCTGGAGATAAATTTCGCCAATTACTCGCCAAATACCCTCAAAGTTACCCCACTATACTCGACTTACTTAGCCGCCGCTTGTGGTCTGCTATTTCTGTTATCGAAGATGACGCGATTAGAGGAATTGAAGAACGAGTCGCCAAAAGGTTGCTGCTGCTTGCTGAATACCAACTTAATCAAGCGATCGATACTCGACCATGCGTTGTCAGGGTAACAAGAGAACATATCGCTAACATGATGGGGCTAACTCGTCAGAGTGTACACAAGATACTAAAACGATTAGAAAGTATCGGGATGCTAGAGCTAAACTATGGCTCAGTAACCATTACCAATCCGAAGCGCTTAGAAGAATACTTTAAAAAACTCGAGCAATAGATCCATTCAACAAACGCTAAGTATTGTCTAACGATAGCTAAAAACCTTATGCATCTAATTGGTCAAGAGCACAACACCATTTGCGCTTAGGCAAGTGGCGCTGTGACACAAAGACCATTGAATTGACTAAGCTATATTCAATTCAGATTTCAACTCACGTTTCAAAATCTTTCCTGTCGCACTCATCGGGAGGTGTTCACGAATTTCGACATAACGAGGATACTTAAACGAGGCTAATTGCTCTTTACCCCACTTTTGTAATGAATCGGCGTCAATGTATTCTTTTGGTTTAAGTACAACGTAGGCTTTTATCTCTTCGCCATACTCTTCATTTGGAATCCCTATCACCGCTACCATTGAAACTGCAGGATGAGTCATGAAAACTTCTTCAATTTCTCTGGGATAAACATTAAATCCACCTCGAATGATCAGATCTTTCATTCTATCGACAATAAATAAATTACCAGAACTGTCAAAGCGGCCCACATCACCAGTATGGAACCAACCATTTTGTAGCGCAGATTCAGTAACTTCTGGACGGTCAAGATATCCCTTCATAACATTATGACCACGCACAACAATCTCACCTTCTTCGCCTATCGGTAGTGCATTGCCTTCAATGTCGATAACTCTTACTTCGACGCCTTGAACCGGTTGACCTACCGAGCCTGGTATACGCTCCTGATCTAAATGATTAAAACATGCAATAGGACTTGTCTCCGATAACCCGTATCCTTCTAAGATCGGCACATTAAATGTTTCTTCAAAGGTTCGAAAGATTTCGGTTGGCAATGGCGCACCACCGCTTACTGCAACACGCAATGACGAGGTATCAAATTGATGCTGCACGTGAAGCAGACCGATGTACATCGTTGGCACACCAGCAAATATCGTCACCCTATGTTTTTCCACCAGCTCAAGAACATGTTTAGGCTCAAACCTAGGCACTAACACCAATGTTGCCCCGCCCAAAACACTAGCATTTAAGTGGACGGTTTGACCAAATGTATGAAATAAAGGCAAAGTTACTAAGTGAATATCATCGGCCTGGCTGCCCATAATGTTTTGTGCCACCAGAGCGTTCATTATGATGTTCTGCTGAGTCAGCTCAGCGCCTTTTGGTAAGCCTGTCGTCCCTGATGTATACAAAATCACACAAGTATCATCCGCATTACGCGGTATATAATCCGGCAACGGTTGGACATCGGCTATAAACGCATTGAGAGTTATTACACCATTCCAATAGCTTTGATCTTGAGATTGAGTCAGTACGACTATGCCTTCGCATGTATCGACTTGTTCAAAGGCTTTGACGCCCTCTTTTGCCATTGGCAGTTCTTTCGTCCCTTCAAAGCAGAAATAAAACTTCGCTTTTGAATCTTCTAAGTGATACTTAATTTCTCGCGCTTTCAAAAGCACATTTAATGGGACTGCAACCGCGCCAGCTTTTTGTATTGCATAATAAACAAACGCGAAAAAAGGAATGTTTGGGCATGAAATCGCAACGCGGTCACCTGGCTTTACGCCTTTATTGATTAAAGACGCTGCGATCTTGCCGGCGATCGCATTAAACTGCGCATAATTTATCTTTTCAGCGCCACATATCAACGCCGTTTTATCTGGTTTACTCGCAGCATTTCTTTGTAACGCAGCAGCAAGATTCATCATAGTCTCTTCACCTCTTACCTTGTCTTTCTCGTCTAATCAGCTCAGGAGCATTAACTAAGCAAGTTATCCTTAACACTGGATCGTCAGCATTTGATTCTCACCAGTCATTACCATTTAACATTATGTTTACAATGCAATCAGGACTAAGAATGTAAAGCAATTAACATTTCAGAAGGCAAATTAATAAAAGTGTGAGCTTGAAAGAGATGAATTGTTATAAATATCAACCCAAGTCACTAAAAACTCTGACTGCAATAGCAAATACAAAAGCGGTTAAAATTAACAAAAAGAAAACAAATAAAGAAAAATAAGCTTGAACAATCCTAAGCGCGACCCTTATAAGAAAAATCAATAGCAAACGTTTGCTATTGAACAAAACTTTATCGTTCGTCAATAAAATATCGATTAATCCATCAATAATACCTTGCTGCATATTGCCAATTGTAAACGATAAGTGTAAAAAGCAAGGCGAGATAATTATCCGTAAATCCATTTATGGTTAGTGGGTAATTTTAGGATTTTACATTTTATTAGCACAGAGGTTATGGAAGTGTTAAAAGAAAAGAGTTTGCTAAACAACATTGGCGTACAAGTCGTAATCGCCATGATCGTGGGCACAGCCGTTGGTGCCATGATGGGTCATGATGCGACAGTGTTCGCTCCTTTAGGTGCTATCTTTATCAACTTAATCAAAATGTTGGTTATTCCTTTGGTCGCTGTAGCCTTGATTTCTGGCGCCGCTGGTCTTGGGAACAGCCAGTCAGCAGGTAAAGTTGGCATCGTCACTCTAGGTTATTTTGGTTTAACATCCGCCCTAGCCGTTGCGCTTGCACTATTTATGGGTGAAGTATTCCAACCAGGCATGGGTATCGACGTCTCTGGCGTTGAAGGCATGTTCTCAGCAGAATACGCTTCAAAAGGTGAACTACCTACTTTCTGGGCAACCATCACTGGTATGATCCCAACCAACGTTTTCCAATCACTAAATGAAGCAAACATCCTACAGATCCTCGTTTTCTGTATGTTCTTTGGTATTGCGATTTCTAAGCAAGCAAAAGAGCGTCGTGAACCAATCATCAATGGTGTTAACTGCATCGTTGACGCAATGGTTTGGATGATCAACAAAGTAATGATCATTGCACCTATCGGTGTATTTGGTCTGATGGCAGAAGCCGTCGGTACGTTCGGTTTTGGTGCGCTAATGGTGGTGTTTAAACTGTTCGTTGTTTACGTTGCCGCCATCCTAATCTTCGGTTTCGTTGTTTACCCAGCAATGGTGCATGTTTTCACGAAGACATCTGCGAAGAAATTCCTGTCTTCAATGAAGAAACCGCAAGCAGTTGCGCTTTCAACAGCGTCTTCTATGGCAACACTGCCTGTTACAATGGACACCTGTGAAAAAGAGCTGGGCGTAAAAAATTCAACTGCATCATTTGTTCTGCCTCTAGGCGCAACGATCAACATGTCAGGTAATGCGATTTACTATGGCTTGGTTGCTATCTTCTTTGCTCAACTGTTCAATATCGATCTAGGCATGGGCGCTTACATTGCAATTATCGTAACGTCTACATTGGGTGCGGTTGGTCAAGCGGGTGTTCCTGGCCCTTCTTTCCTAGTGGTTGCCGTGCTTCTTGCCGCTGGCATTCCAATTGAAGGTCTACCGCTGCTATTCGCTCTTGACCGTATTTTCGATATGATTCGTACAGCACTGAACATCACAGGTGATGCTGCATGTGCAGTTATCGTTGATGCGCTAATTGAAGAAGAAACGGCAGAAGCTGAGCTAAAAAAGCAAGAAGCCTAACCCTTTCTTGAATAGACCAAAAACCGCTCATAATGAGCGGTTTTTTTGTCTTTTCTTGCATTACGTAACTATACAAATAGAAACCGATGGCATAAATTTTTCAAAATGATATAAACCATTACAAAATATAACAAAACGTTAGAGCTAGGTTATATCATGAGTCTTGAGCAATCTTTGGAATATCTCACCAAAATAAATTTGCCGATCGAACCAAAGCAGCAGGCCCTGGTTGACTCAGTTATTCTTACCCTAACGAAACAAAAACGAGATGCTCTTTTTCAACAGGTTGCTCTGTATCGAATAAAACTGCTTAAATCTCTCTTTCCTAAACACGCATCAAAAAGTCTTTCTGCACTATTTGAGTTAATGGATTATCGAGATTTAGTGCAACAGTATCCGACAGGTTTCTCCAAAGAGATTCGTTTACTTGAACAACTTGCCGCAGATTGTTACCCGCATTGGATGGTTTTCTGGTGTCAATGCGAGATCGAAGCAATCAAGCAAAAATATCCTTCAAACGAAGCTGCGATTCCTACTCCGCTTCCGTTTGACGACCACAGCTATACTAGCGTGTTAATTGAAGATATCGCAGATTGCGATCTTGAGGTAATGCTGCCAAATCATGCAGCGTTAATGCCGATTTCCGAAGCGATCACACTGAGTAATCTTGAGCTTTTCGTCCAAACTGAACAATGGTTTGAAATCTTGCCTCTTTTATCACTCTCGCAAAAAGGGCAGCACTTTGCCCTCTTGCTCAAATCGTCATCTTCACCAATCATGGTCTCCTCCGCTTTAGTGCAAAGCTGGCATCAACGAAATAACTGGCTCAGTTACTCACCACAGTTTAGTAACGAACAATGGCAGTTTTGCTTTCCTAATCATGGGTACAGTGTTCTCAATCAACTGGGTATTTTGGAGTGTCGTGCTCTAACTCATGAGCACACTCTTATTGGGTTTGATGCTCAGTTTCAATCTCATGTAAAGAACACTGAAGCGGTTTGCGAAGTACTGCGTCTTACGGTGGGAGGCAACATTCAACAAAAGCTGTATTTTTTGTATCTGGCGCAAAAAACTATGATGAGCGAGCTCTATAAAGCAGGCTATAAGCTCGGCTTTACCATTATTGAGCAAGTATTTATGTTAAATTTCTATCAATCTATTGATTTAAGTGCCTACTTTCACTCAGGATACCGCGACATTAACGGTGACGGTACCAAGACATACCGCGGTTTCTGGAATTTAGGTATGATGGTTGAAGCATTTCAAGACATACAATTTCGCGACTACAAACATTGCGTACGAACAAAAAGAATGGATAAAAAGGTGAATGAGCATGCTTGATGTTCATTTGCACGGTCTCTTTTACCCAAAAGCAATGGCATTGTACGCGACTGTACTAATAGTATTCGCTTGGCTACTGTATTACTGCTATCGCCTAAAACAGAAGAGTGAATCAATCTTAGGCTCGCATCACGCGCCTTACATCGCTTATTCCAGCTGTATCATTGTTTGGATAAGCAGCAACGCCTATTTCCATACCGATTTATTGCC
>NZ_JADDYG010000184.1:14671-15957 GCF_015163535.1 Vibrio sp. OPT46
TTACTGTATTACTGCTATCGCCTAAAACAGAAGAGTGAGTCAATCTTAGGCTCGCATCACGCGCCTTACATCGCTTATTCCAGCTGTATCATTGTTTGGATAAGCAGCAACGCCTATTTCCATACCGATTTATTGCCAGAATTAGGCTCTGTTGGTGGCATTTTTATGGCTAAGTTAGCGAACTTAGCGTCTTTTTTCGCCTTTGCGTTTGCATTCTATTTTTCTTGCCAGTTAACCGCAGATGTTAAAAAAACAGCGGTCAAAGTCTGGCAAAAAGTCGTCTTTGTCGCACTAGCAACGTATTCACTGTACATCAACTTAGTGCCGAATCTTACTGTCGAAAATGTCACCATTAGTGGTCCAAGCCAGTTCGTCATTGAATTTGGCCCACATACCTCATATTTTTTCATTAGTTTGCTAGCTTTCGTGGTACTAACGCTGCTTAACTTGATTGCCATGCGCGCTAACAGCAGCAAGCTCACGCTAGCAAAAAGCAACTATATGATCGCTGGCATTTTGGTATTCATGTTATCTACGGCAGTGATACACCTTGGAATGACGTATTTCCTTGGCGACTTCTCCCTAACTTGGTTACCACCAGCACTTTCAATCAGCGAAATGTTGTTTGTGGGCTATGCCCTACTTACCTCTCGCTTCTACAGCGCTAAATATCTCACGTACTTAACGGTAAGCGCGCTCTTAGTCTGCGCCATTTTTGTTCTGCCGCTAGGGGCGATATTTATTCCTATCTCTGAAGATAACCAATGGCTTGTTGCGGTACCTTTATGCGCGCTTATCGGTATCACTTGGCACTTGCTTTTTAAGCGAGTCAGTCGTTTCGCTTCGTATTTTATTTATGGGAAACGACACACTCCCGTTCAGCAAATCCTTGGGTTAGAGGAAGAGTTTAAACGCTCAATAGATGATGCTATGCGTCAGTTGGCATCGTTACTTAACATACCAAACAACAAGCTACAGCTAGTCACTAGCAATTACACAGAAACGTTTTACGAAGAGTACCTGCCGTCAAGCAAGTCAGTTCTCGTGCTAGATGAGTTGTCTGAAGAAATTGATTATGCCTCCTCTTCTAAAGGGTCGATGAGAAAGCTCTACGAGCGCATGCGCTCAAGCAATACTGCGCTCGTTATGCCTCTCTTCGGTCGTGGAAAGTCTGTTACTCACTTACTAATTTCTTCACATAAAATAGATAATAAGCTGTTTTCTAATGAAGAAATCTCAGCTCTGCAAACGTTATTAGTTCGCATCCAGAGCACCATTGAAGCCGA
>NZ_JADDYG010000185.1:0-966 GCF_015163535.1 Vibrio sp. OPT46
GCCTTTCCAAATTTCATTTCTATGTGTTGAATTGCCAATTTCTTTGGTGTTTCTGGTTGCAGGGGGTTTCAGAAACTTAGTCGCTTTAGCCTTTGGGTCTTAACCAAATTCAGTGGGTTACGTGCGTTCTTTTTTCCAAAAGGTGGTTTTCTAAATCCCATTTTAACTATTTGCGTGAAGCGCCTAACAAAGCATTTAAGAGTGACTCACAACGCTTGGCGATCTCAGTTTAAACTTGGTTTTAGTGTTTAAGGTGCAATGGTTTGGGTTAGGTATTTAGCGTTGTTCGCACCTTAATGCGGCGTTAGCAGTGCTAGTGTAAAAATGAGTTTGATGCGATACATATATAATCGTCATAAGACTAGAGGCTTGGCTTTGATAAAATATACTTTCCGTTCTGATTTAGAGTGATTTTGTTCATGAGCAACGTAAGAAATAGAACATCTCAGGAGCTAGTAGATTTTGGTCTTTTCTATACCGCAAAAGAGTTTTACGAGGCTGCGAAACTAATTAAAAGTAACACGTTTGTACGCAGACCGTATCATGTTCTCCTGTCATTCTCGATTGAACTGTTACTGAAGAGTATTAAAACTACAATTGTTTGGTCTGGCTCTACTGCCTCTCAAGTAAAACATACGGAAGGTCATGCTTTATTAAAGATATTTAATTCAATCGAGCAAGAACACCCTAAAGATGCTGAGTACTTAGTGCAAAAATATGCTTCAAAGTATGGTTGCTCGTTAAAGCATGATTTGGAGTTAAATTCTGAAGTTTTCACCAAGCAAAGATACCCTTACCATAGGAGTGGTGATATCCCGTCCATGTCCAAAGTAAGTATTGACAGCTTTGATATCCAGTATGGGAATGATATTGCTGTATACGTCGATGAACTGGAGAGAGTTGCGGCTTTTTTACACGATGAATTGATTGTCTATTTCCCAGGTTTGTTCGACAAGGTAGAAAAGC
>NZ_JADDYG010000186.1:0-351 GCF_015163535.1 Vibrio sp. OPT46
TCGATAAATGGGAGTAGTGATAACTTGGGTGAATTATGTGTGTCGTATCACACTTTATCAAACGGTATTTGGTCAGAACGGTGTTAAAAAACGCGAATGTTGAGTGTAGTAAATACTTGTCACTAAAACCAAATTTATAAGAATATGGTTTCGAGAAAGTTGCGATGGATGAAGAGGCAGTAGACTCTGCAACTTAATGTGATTTGAGTATACAATACCGCAACAAATAAAAAACACCCGTAGGAAGAAGGCAATGTCGCAACCCGTTTTATCCCAAATTAATGTTTTTCCGGTTAAGTCAGTTGGCGGATTATCGCTGTCGTCCGTATGGGTTGAGAAGCAAGGATTGAG
>NZ_JADDYG010000187.1:0-217 GCF_015163535.1 Vibrio sp. OPT46
TTGAGAACTTTACAAACAACAATAAATTGTTGTTTTGTCAGCTTTCCAAATTGTTAAAGAGCTAATCACTTCTTATGAAGTAACCATTTTTAAAAACTCTCAAGAGAGAATGTTTAAAGATGGTATCCCGTAGGGGAGTCGAACCCCTGTTACCGCCGTGAAAGGGCGGTGTCCTAGGCCTCTAGACGAACGGGACACTAAGTGAACATCTTGGGGG
>NZ_JADDYG010000188.1:0-233 GCF_015163535.1 Vibrio sp. OPT46
GAATATAATGCCAGCTATTTGAACGTGTTTTATTTGTAAAGGTCTTTATTTATTTGGTAGCGCTGCATCTTGTCGTAAAGGGTTTTTCTTGGCACATTTAATTGGCACATTGTCTGTTTAATACTACCGTTGTTTTCTAATAAAGCGCCTTCAATGGCTGCTCTCTCAAACTCCGCCACTTGCTCTGCAAGGCTTGAGGAAGACTTAGCAACTGGGTTCGATTCTCCCAACTG
>NZ_JADDYG010000189.1:0-552 GCF_015163535.1 Vibrio sp. OPT46
AGGTGCTACTAACTCATACTCTACCTTTTCCATCTTCGAGTCATCAATTATTAAGAACCGAGTCATACGAATCGTGCTGCCGCTGGTGCAGTATCCTGAGTCATCGTAGTCAATTGCTTCAAAAGGCTTGAGATCATCTTCGAACAGTTCTGATGTACATCCATCAAATCGAGCCACATGTACCCACGCAGCTTTTATTAGAGTTGGGTCATCGTTACCCACCGGCTTAAATATAAGCTTCGCAACCTTACCTTTGCCGTATAATTTCAATTCTTCGTCCGTTGGCTCACGCACTGAACGAACGTTCATCAAACCAAACTCACTTTCTTCTAAATTGGAAAATTCAAGCTTATTCAGAGTACTAATCAACACCGTTTGTTCTTTCTCAAACAATTCATATTGATCCGCAACACCTTTGTCAGCGAAGCTTATAAAAACCTGAACATTCTTACTTTCCAGCTCTTCGTAATCTCGAGATTCTCCTTCCGAAACGTCGAGAGAAATCCAACGTCTTTTTACTGGTGGGAGGTCAAGTAACGTCAGCTCTTCCTT
>NZ_JADDYG010000190.1:0-332 GCF_015163535.1 Vibrio sp. OPT46
CCTCATCGCCCTTTCTGCAGTAAACAATGCCAAATGATTGATTTTGGTGAATGGGCAGATGAAGAAAACACCATCCCAGGCGCACCCGATATGTCCGATAGTGATGGCTGGTCTGAAGACCAGTATTAAATTGAGACCTAGGGTAAAGGAATACCCTAGGTTCCTTCTTGGGGAACCTGAATCACGCTCCTTCGTCGCTGTCCAGAATGACGAATTTTAACCACGGTACTCTATAATCTTTGACCATCATTTCCTGTCATTCCGAGGAGCCATAGCGGCATCAGGAATCTACGCATAGCAAGGATGAAGCTAACAACGTAAACACTTGCATG
>NZ_JADDYG010000191.1:0-486 GCF_015163535.1 Vibrio sp. OPT46
ATTAGAAGCATGGCTGTTTTTGTCCGACAATCCTGACAAAAAAGTACTGCTTGTTGATTTTGATGAGCCTATGCCTGACTCTTATTTAGAATATGAAAACCAACAATACCAAGGGTTTGGACTTGGTTTAATACTTTCTCATGGAGACAAGTTCGCGATACAAAGCTCCATAAACGCAGAACGTTCCGGTCATCCTCTTCCTCAAGGTTTAGTATTTTTGCAACAATACTTGTTAGATAAAAGCCAGTGGACTATTTTCGCTCCGCAACAAGCTTGGGAATGGCACAAAAAATGACTCGCTTAAATCAGTATTGGCGTGTGCTAGCAACAGGCTTTTGTTTTTCAGTATTTGGGTTAGGTGGTTTAGTACTGAGTTTCATTGTTATTCCGACCATTCGTATTTTTGTTTCAGACCAAACGGAACGCGAATATAAAGTTCAGGGTGCGATTCGATATTCATTCAACACATTTTGTAAATTGATGAAG
>NZ_JADDYG010000019.1:0-518 GCF_015163535.1 Vibrio sp. OPT46
CTGTGTATAGTTTGATGTGGTTTGGTTAATGATACTAATCAACTCAGCATTCAAATACAGCACTACATGTCCTCGTTTAGGACGATAGCTCTGTTTAGTGGTCCAGTGGATAGCATCATAAGCTTTTTCACCATCTTTGCTGTCTTCATCAGGAAGATAGATAACCACACTTTTCTCATGTAAAGATTGTGCTGCGCGTTGTATGTCTCTTGATAGGTTTTTCTTCGACTCATCATCTATCTCGAAGTACTCGATGAACTCTTTGTTAGAAATAGTGATCGGATACTGACCATATTCCATTGTTTTTAAATGTTCGGGAGTAGGGTTTTCCTGATTAATCCGCTTGAGGCACATGTATACAAGCCGCTTCTCATAACGAGTAAGGCTATAAGCTGCCGTTGTTAAAGCGTTCGCTTGTCTAACAGTAAGATCGTTTTTGCTGTTGTTCTCGGTCATGATACTGATACACACAATAAGAAATTGTACCAAATGTAACATTGTAGGCTTAAATGTGCCAG
>NZ_JADDYG010000192.1:0-277 GCF_015163535.1 Vibrio sp. OPT46
CAAAGTGAAAGATGGGCTGACACCAACGAAGCCAGAACAACTGTGGGTTGCTGATATTACTTACTTGCCAACTCAAAATGGAGAGAGTTATCTCAGCTTGGTTACAGACGCTTATTCAAGGAAGATTGTTGGTTTTTATGTGGATGACAACATGAAAACTCAATCAGTTAAGCGGGCATTTATCTCAGCTCTCAGGCAACGGCAGAGTGAAGAAAAGCTAATACACCACTCAGATAGAGGCTCACAATACTGTTCGAAGGAATATCAAGATATCCAT
>NZ_JADDYG010000193.1:0-356 GCF_015163535.1 Vibrio sp. OPT46
TGCTCCTACTGCTTGTACGTACACGGTTTCAGGTTCTATTTCACTCCCCTCACAGGGGTTCTTTTCGCCTTTCCCTCACGGTACTGGTTCACTATCGGTCAGTCAGTAGTATTTAGCCTTGGAGGATGGTCCCCCCATATTCAGACAGGATATCACGTGTCCCGCCCTACTCGATTTCACTGAACACACGTCGTCAACTACGGGACTATCACCCTGTATCGTCGGCCTTTCCAGGCTGTTCGTCTAACGCGTGTAAAGCTTAAGGGCTAGTCCAATTTCGCTCGCCGCTACTTTCGGAATCTCGGTTGATTTCTTTTCCTCGGGGTACTTAGATGTTTCAGTTCCCCCGGTTCGCC
>NZ_JADDYG010000194.1:0-869 GCF_015163535.1 Vibrio sp. OPT46
AGAGTGTCCAGAAGCTCATATAGAGCTGACGATCCTTTATATTTATAGTCCTTGTCCGTATCTACAGCTAAACGATGACAAAGAGTGGATAAACCATCTAAAGAACTCAGAATGTAACCGGTATTAACTAGTTCAAGTGCACTGCTTATAGTTTGTCGAGTAGATTCTGACTGAGAGCTTGCTTTATACATTGTCGCCAGCTCATCAAAGTACTGCTTACCATCCCAATACTTAACAGCTATTTCTTCTAAAGCGATTGGTTTAAATTGGCAAAATACATCAAGCATTGAACACGCCTTTAGAGCTTCAACCTTCTTGAGTGTATCTTCTAGGCCGCATTCCAAGGTTAATGGAGCGAGTAATGAAAGGTACTTTCCATCTTTTGAAAGTGAGACCTCATCCAGACTTAAATCGTCTAGCGCACCAATTATCGCACTTTGGTTTTCTTTTGGAACATCAGATATATCAAGTTGAACGAGGGTATGATCGTCTTGGTTGATAACATGAGCCTTAGATTGGTGAGACTGCACTTTCTCTAAAGTGAAGATATCCTGGGTTATGGGCAGTTGGATTAACAGATGTGTATCTGATTTTGGTAACTCGCTAACTTTCAAACACCCATAAATGATATCCAATTGTTGTCGAGCGGATATTAATTTAAGTTCAGTAGCATGAAAGAGCAAAATTGAAAACCTGGCAACCGAGAACTTGTCTAAGCACTTATTTCCACTTTCATACCATGATACCAAGAAGTTCGTTATGTTTAGAATGAACTTGGCACGTGATTCTGGTTTTCCTATAGCTGATATAGCTACATCCAATTCCTTCTTAAATGATCCCATCTTAGCCTGGAACTTTAGGCCAGGCTC
>NZ_JADDYG010000195.1:0-731 GCF_015163535.1 Vibrio sp. OPT46
CGCGAAATGACGTAAACAGCTCGCAATACTTATCTTTAGTTTCAATCTTTTAAGACAGCTACACTTGATTTACAACCAAATAAACAAAGTTGCATATAGTTTAGTGCAATTTTGCGATAATCGCTCTGTATCCAATTGGATGTTAATCTCATTTTGTGCAAGAAACTTAAGTCGCGCCTTTGGCACGACTTTCCAACGATTCAAAAACAGTACTCACCGCATATAGCGTGGTGAAGAACAATTGGCTTGGGATGTGTTATGAATTCTGTCCAGATAAAAAATGTCATTTTTGATGTAGGTAATGTATTGGTACGCTGGTCTCCAGTAGAAATCGTTCGCTTAACATTTGGTGGTTCCGTAGAGTCAGAGAAAATGGCTCAGATGCTATTTTCATCACAAATCTGGAAAGATTTAAATAAAGGGACGATCTCCGAAAGGGAAGCAAAACAGCGTTATCAACGTGAACACCAAGTAACGACGGAAGAAATAGACCGCTTCTTTTATTATGTAAAACACACTCAAATACTACTTTACGGCAGTATAGAGCTGTTAAAACGAGTAAAAAGTGCCGGATATGGCGTATATGCGCTCACAGACAACATCAACGAAATTGTGGAACATCTTCGTACTACCTATGAGTTTTGGCCACTGTTTGATGGAGCAATCATCTCTTCTGAAGTTCAATTACTAAAACCACAAGCGGAGATCTACCAAACTCTACTTTCAAAGTA
>NZ_JADDYG010000196.1:0-1166 GCF_015163535.1 Vibrio sp. OPT46
GCTGGAATAAAAAGAAGTGCAGAAAGCAGTTGTTGTGACTTTATTTGCCAAGAGGCTTACAGAGAAGCAATATGCGAGCTTTATCCTGAAGATGTAGCAATCTATAAACAAGCATACGGACTTCTTCTGGATGCATCTAAAACATGTTTAGAAAGGGTTGAGCTTGAAACTGAAATCTCAGTAAGTGACATAAAACCAGACGAGATCATCGATGGTCCTTTTCATGCATTTGTGTTTAGCGACTATTATTTTGATCTAAACCATTCCGATCGATTTTGGGTTAAAGATATCACTCTGTGTTTACAGCATGAAGTAGAAAGGGCATTAGAGGCTGAGAATTGGGAGGGTGAGAATTTAGAGCAAGAGCTGCAAACAATATCACCTGATTTGGTTAGCATTGCTCAGATGATTGATGAGCAATTTGTCACCGCATTGTATCCTTTTCGTGAATATAAAAACACTTTTTATCACAGGTATTCGCCAACACTTTTCTTTAGTATTTATGATTATAGAGATGCCTTGCACTACTTCCACCTCCCTTTTGAGAAAAAGAGTGAAGGGCTTTGTTTTTACAGTGCGCCATATACGCTTCATCAGTTCTATCGTGGGTCTTTTGGTTTGGATAACTCTACCAGAAAAAAACTGGTTCCAAAGGAAGCTTTATCTCGGACGTTAGCAAATGAGGAAAGACAATTTACAGTTGAAGAAGAGCACCTCTCTGCTTGGATGGCTCTCGAGTTTTGCGGTTCATCAGACAAAGTGGAACTTATTGATTGGGTCAATATGAGTGTTGATGTTTCTAGGCCTCTTTCCGACAATGAGATAAAGTGGGTAACGGCATGGTTTAAACAATCCCTATATGCCTCTCAAGCAAATAATATCCGAGCTGAAATACAATGCGCTACTTCAATAGAAGAGATTATTAATCTAAACAAGCTGCTAGAATCTATCGGGGGCAGGAATATAGATGAAACAATAAGTTTGTATCAGTCCAACAACCTTAATTCTCCTCCACGCAGTAAGATTAAAAACTACCTTTGTGGAATGATTTTACACCAAGACCGTTCAATCAACCCTAAAAAACTAACCTACACGGAGTTGGAACAAAACCTCGCTGCTGAACTTTCTGACCTAGGGTATGGCATTGGCTTTTCCGATGAGAGCAT
>NZ_JADDYG010000197.1:0-313 GCF_015163535.1 Vibrio sp. OPT46
CGCACCAATAAATGGTGTCACCACTTTTATGGTTGGTAGGTCAAAGCTACTTCTAAAATATACTTCTCTTGGAGTGCTTTCGTTATCAGACTCATCGATGGTTTGAATGACTAACTTTTGACTACTGTTTTCTGATACCGATTTAAAGCTGTCACCCAAAATATCTCTTACAAAAGGAATGTAATAAATGACATCCTCTACTCGCCCATTGCTATCTAACAGCGTTTCGTGCGGAATTTTTGCGATGTAATCGTCATCGGATGCGGTTGTGTCAATAACTTGCTGAAGTGAGTAGTTGTTATCGTTGTTTTGG
>NZ_JADDYG010000198.1:0-997 GCF_015163535.1 Vibrio sp. OPT46
GCATTAAGGGGTGAACAACGCAAACCACCCGACCTAAAGCATTGTGCCGTAAACACTAAAGTTAATTCAAACCAAAACTGCCAAGCGTTGTGAATCCCTCTTAAATGCTTTGTTAGTTGCCAAACCTAAGGCTTTGGTTTGATGTTAATTGCCGCTTTGCCAACACTAGTTTTACGTGTGTTGGAAAACTCAAATCAGGCGCAGTTTCAAAGCGTTTGTCACTGAAACCACTTGGAACATGCAACGCCGTAGAAAACGAACTGACAACACCAAAAAGACCTTTTGGAGAAACAATGCCACAAAGCTGACTTTCAACAAGTAAATCGGCTTCTGAAACGGCAAACCAAACTAGGAAAAGAACGAAGCTCAATTTCCGCGAACCAAGATCCCGAAGTTCAAAGCGCAGAATCGAGCAAAGTACACGAACGATTAGACCTAAACACTCTGTTTTAGCTGCGATTTTCTCGTTGGCAACTAACGCCTTGTTAAGGGGTGAGCAACGCAATACCGAAGCCGCCGCATACCACCTTAGTCACTAAAACTAACGCATAGTAAAAGTGCCACGCGTTGCGAGTCCCTCTTGAACAATTTGTTAGGCGAATTACTTAAAAGGAAGTGGAATATCTTTCGTTATGGATATGTCCTCTAAGCACTGCTTCAAAGGTAACTGCTTGGATTTATAGATTGTTGTAATCGAATTTTGCTCTTCGTCTACGTCCACTGTTAAGCAAGCACAACTAAAACCATAGTTTCGATTTGTTCTAACAAATTCATTTTCATTTGCAGTCGCTTGATAAAGCAGTTCCATCGATTTATCGTCCAAAGCATTTGAAGTACCTTGGACTGATACATCCCACGAGCCATCGCGATCAATCAACCACATATTGGCAGGAGAAGGATTTTCAAGCCATCCACATCGAGTCTCTTCTGCCGTCGCTGCTAATGCAGAAAACATCCCCAAAATAACAATCAAAAATCTCATTATTTACTCCATTCG
>NZ_JADDYG010000199.1:0-862 GCF_015163535.1 Vibrio sp. OPT46
CGAAATTTCCTTTTAAGCCTTGTTTGTCTTTGTTAAAACTATCGGTCTTTCCTTGCTGGTCAATCACAGCCTTACGGTTGTCGCGAAGAAAAGCTGAGAGATATGCCTTAAATTGATGCTCTGAAAGTCGCTGCTCATTTGACCAATGTTTATAACCAAGAATTTCCCCTGTTTCATGATCAATAATAGGATCGCTCGCGTAGCGATCTTTATATTCATCAAATGCCTCATCATAGCTCAATGGTCTGGAACACATAATGTGCTTACGAGCAATAGCTCGGATATTCTTTTCATCTTCTGCTGTACGCATCCGACCAACAGATCCATCATTTCGACGTGGTCCAGTTTTTTTTGTGTAGACCTTGTTTCGTGATTGTCCTGAACCAGGTTTTCTTAGAAATGCATTGGGAATTGAACCTGTACTCAAGAATGTGTACACCCAAGTGTATATTTGCGTTCGATGTACTTTAATTCCTGCTTCTTGAGCTGATTCAAAGCACTGCTTAACCAATTGTTTACCGTAGTTTCTAGATACTAAAAATGTCTCTAACTGCCGGATGATTGGGCGTATGACTGCAAGCTTTTGATCTCGCTTCGTACGTTGTTTTGCCGAAATATATTTGTCGGATAAGTGCATATAGTCTGGGAGCTTTAACTCGCCGCAGATGATTTGCTTATGCTTCAATGCCTCTGCAATAACAGAGAAAGAAAATCGCTTAGGTTTGTTCTTTGTCTTTAGATTCATTGCAAACAATCGATTCGTTGTCGCATCAATAAAAACAACAATGTGAGGCACTGTAATAGGCGAATCCTCATCTGGACCTGGGACGATGATATCGTTAAGTTGAATGAAATCTTTAGT
>NZ_JADDYG010000200.1:0-517 GCF_015163535.1 Vibrio sp. OPT46
CACAGCCAAAGAGTAGGCTCAAAGAGATAATAGGAAGGAGTTTTTTTAACACGTGTCTTTTCCGTAAAAGAGAATAGCAAAAGGATGGCAAACAAATGCATACGGTGCAATTGAAAAGCAACGACAAAATGTTTCAACGCTAAGCCAATCCGTTTACTCGTTGTGAATTCATTCAGTTAATGCAACATGATAGCAGCGGAAGAATTACGGAATTGTCCGGATTATGTTTGAAAGTAAGATTTACTGATTGAAAGATGAAATTGTGATCATCCATGTGACTCACAGACGCAAGAGATCTCTGCTTAACAGACAAAGATAAAAACGACTATCTTACCGCAATCCTTGCACGCCCCTCTAAACGGAATACAGGTAGATAATGTGCATTGGCATTCAGCTTCATTTCTGCATGCTGCTTACCAACAAAATTGAAGTGCCGCTCATTTGAACCCACTCGATACGAAAACGAATCCCCATCGAATTCAAAACTGGTCGCCACTGTAGAACCATTTACGGTAAC
>NZ_JADDYG010000020.1:0-233 GCF_015163535.1 Vibrio sp. OPT46
GTTGTTCGATATAATAGCTGAGCCCCTATTTCTTCCTCCAACCTCGCCATTCTTTTGCTAACTACCGAATTTGTAAGGTTATTTGCCTCTGCAACCTTACTAAAGCTGCCAAGTTCGATTACTTGAGAAAATAGGATTAAGTCGTCTGCTCTCATACCATTATGTCACTTTTGGAATTAATTATTTTCATTATTTCCCTATATCAACAAAAAATAAAGGAGTAAATTCACGCC
>NZ_JADDYG010000201.1:0-8749 GCF_015163535.1 Vibrio sp. OPT46
AAGTCTAAACCTGCAATGGCACGTAGCAGAGTGGTTTTACCGCAGCCAGAAGGACCAAGAAAACAAACAAACTCGCCCTTTTCAATCGCTAGCGAGATTTTCTTTAATGCAGTGAACTGTCCGAATTGCTTCACTACATTTTCAATATTTAGGTAATGTTGGTTAGTTGACATAACACATGCTCCAAATGGTATATACCAACTTTAGTTTTGGAGTGTTACGTTCCAATGACAAATTTATAGCCAGAAGATGACAAATAGATGAAGAGAAGCGAAGTTTGTTTACGTGACAATTAGAGATTCCCGACTCGCTCCTTCGTCACTCTCGAGAATGACGTGGTGAGTGTGGATTATAAATTCTGAATCACACGTATTGCCTAGAATTACGAGCTTTGACTTACACTCCATATGCTTAATATCGTCATTCCGGACGAGCCTAAGCGAGCCATCCGGAATTTCTTACAAGCACTATTTTCTGAGATTCCCGACTCACTCCTCCGTCGCTCTCGAGAATGACGTTGTGAGTGCGGATAGAAGCTCCCAACTTTCTTAAGTCCGTCATTCCAGCGAACCTAGGTGAGACTAGGAATCTACTTTCAGCAAACTCTGAAATAACAGAGAAAACAAAAAATCCACCTCAACCGAGGTGGATTTCAGTATTCCACTCAAAGCAAATTCGATTAAGACTTTGGTTCTGATTTCGCGTCGAACTTCTCAGACCATGCCGCTAGAATCTCTGCACGCTTGCTGCCCATTTGCGCGAAGTCCATCTTCGCCATGTTCTCTTGAACGTTCGGGAAGTTAGACACAGTCGCTTTCACTTCTTTATGTGCAACCACTGGGTACATTTCTACGTAAAGCTCGTTTGCTGCTTTAGAGATTGACCAGTCGACAACACGTTTCGCTGCATCAGACTCTTTTACTAGACCAACGGCTTCTGATTCCCAGCCGATGCCTTTTGGTGTGATCACCGCTAGTGGTGCACCTTGTGTTTTCAGCTTCGCGCCGCGGCTTGCCATCGAGATACCGATAGCCACTTCACCCATACCCGCTTGAACACATGGCTTAGAGCCAGAGTGCGTGTAGTGTGCAATGTTCTTGTCTAAGTCACGCATGTAATTCCATGCCTGATCTTCACCCATGTTTTGTAGCCAAGCAGAAACCTGCATGTAGCCAGTGCCTGAAGACGCTGGGTTCGGCATTGCAATGTGACCTTTGTAAACCGGCTTCGTTAGGTCTTCCCAAGACGTTGGTTTCGGTAGGTTAAGTTGTTTCGCTACCGCTTCGTTGAAACAAACTGCGTTAAAGAATGCATCGTTACCGAACCAAGCTTGGTTTGATTGAGGGTCGTTTAGGTTCGCGTGCAGCTCTTCCAAACCTTTTGGTGTGTAAGGCTTAAGAAGACCTTCATCTTTAAGCAGTGCCATTGACGAGCCAGCAAGACCCCAAACCACTTCCGCTTGAGGGTTGTTCTTCTCTGCCAGCAATTTCGCCGTCATGATACCAGTGGAATCGCGAACCCACTTAATCTTGATATCTGGGTTATCTTTCTCAAACGCAGACTTGTATTTCGCAAGAATGTCAGTTTCGAAAGCGGTGTAAACCGTGACTTCCTGTGCTGCCATTGCATTCGTAGCTAGCAGAGAGACAAGTGCAGCCAGCGATCCTTTCATCAAACGGTTTTCCATCATTTTCTCCAGTTAATTTGGCTAAGTTTTCATTTGGTCTGTACCAGTTGACGATATACACCCTACTGAGTCTTTGTGACGAAATCATGACCATTAAATGGCAGTTTTACGAAAATTTGCGATGAATAATCGTTCAATTGATCCGCCATTTTCTGGATATTAAAGTTTTATGAAATTGGACATTCGCCTATTTACTGCCCTTTTCTTCCTCGCTAGAGTGAACTCGAAATTTGGTGTAGACCAATTAGCCTATTCTGATGGAAATCGAGATGAAAAACGAATACCTACTACTGACTCCAGGTCCTCTATCTACTTCTGAAACAGTACGTGAAGCCATGCTAAAAGACTGGTGTACTTGGGATGATGAATACAACAAAGACATTGTAGAAGTGATCCGCACTAAGCTTGTAAAACTGGCGACGGAGCAAGACGGCTACACCAGCGTACTAATGCAAGGTAGCGGCACCGCATCAGTAGAAGCAACGATTGGCAGTGCCATTGGCAAAGATGGAAAATTGTTGGTTGTCGACAACGGTGCTTACGGTGCGCGTATCGCTCAGATCGCTGATTACCTAAATATTCCATGCCATGTAGTTTCCCCAGGCGAAACATCACAGCCACACTTGAACGAGGTGGAAACTGCATTGGCATCGGATCCTGCGATCACACACGTGGCGATTGTTCACTGTGAGACAACCACTGGCATGCTGAATCCAATTGAGGCATTTGCTTCTGCGGCAAAAGCACACGGTAAAGTCGTGATTCTCGATGCCATGTCGAGCTTTGGTGGCATTCCTATCGATATCGCAGAGCTAGGCATCGATTTTATGATCAGCTCTGCAAACAAATGTATTCAAGGCGTACCGGGTTTTGGCTTTGTGATTGCGAAACAAACTGAGCTAGAAAAGTGCCAAGGTCAGGCTCGTTCTTTGAGCCTTGATCTTTACGACCAGTGGCACTGCATGGAAGTGAACCACGGCAAATGGCGTTTTACGTCTCCAACGCACACGGTTCGCGCTTTCTATCAAGCATTATTAGAGCTGGAACAAGAAGGCGGCATTGAGGCTCGTCATAACCGCTACCAAACTAACCAGAAAACACTGGTTGCAGGTATGCGCTCTTTGGGGTTTGAACCGCTACTGAGTGATGACCTTCACTCGCCAATCATCACTTCTTTCTACTCTCCGACGCACAGTGATTACCAGTTCAAAGCGTTCTACACACGTTTGAAAGAGCAGGGCTTCGTGATCTATCCGGGTAAGGTATCGAACGCAGATTGCTTCCGCATCGGCAACATTGGTGAAGTTTACCCAGCAGATATCGAGCGCTTAATCGGTGCGATTGAAAAAGCAATGTACTGGCAAGTTGCGTAAAGCAGCCTTCTGATTGAGAGAGCGTTATGACTCAGAATATCAAACCGACCCATTTCCGCAGCGAAGGTGATGTCAACACGACACCAGCGCGCCAAGCTTGGAATGCATCGATGGACGACGAACGCACGCAAGCATTGTTGAAGCGTGATTCGGAGGTCTTTCTTCATCAAGCCATGTCAACGCCTTGCTTAGATACCTTGGAAGCAGCAGAAGGCATCTACATCCAAGATGCTACCGGTAAAAAGTACATGGACTTCCATGGCAATAACGTCCATCAGCTAGGCTACGGTCATCCGCATGTGATTAAACGTGTGCAAGAGCAAATTACCAAACTGCCGTTTTCACCACGTCGTTTTACCAATGAAACTGCGATTGAATGTGCCGAAAAACTCACCCAAATCTGTGGCGGCGAATTGAATCGCGTGCTGTTTGCTCCGGGTGGCACATCTGCGGTTGGCATGGCACTTAAACTAGCGCGCCACATCACGGGCAACTACAAGGTGGTGTCTCTGTGGGATTCCTTCCACGGCGCATCGTTGGATGCCATCTCAGTGGGCGGCGAAGCGTGTTTCCGCCAAGGTATGGGACCATTAATGGCAGGTGTTGAGCGAATCCCACCAGCCGTATCTTACCGTGGTGCTTTCCCAGTCGCGGACGGCAGCGATGTGCATTACGCCGATTACCTCGAATACGTGATTGAGAAAGAAGGTGGCGTGGGCGCGTTTATCGCAGAAGCAGTTCGTAATACCGACGTACAAGTGCCGAGTAAAGCCTATTGGAAACGCATCCGCGAAATCTGTGACAAACAAAATGTCATGCTGATCATCGACGACATCCCTAACGGCATGGGTCGCAGTGGTGAATGGTTTACCTACCAAGCCTACGACATCGAGCCAGATATGCTCTGCATCGGTAAAGGTTTGGGTGGTGGCTTAGTGCCTATCGCGGCCATGGTAACCAAAGACAAATACAACACCGCCGAGCAAATCTCCATGGGCCATTACACTCATGAGAAAAGCCCTATCGGTTGTGCTGCAGCACTGGCAACCATGGAAGCTATTGAGCAAGACGGCTTGCTAGATAAAGCCAAAGCTGACAGCCAGTTCATGCGTGAAAAGTTGCTAGAGATGAAAGCTAAGTACCCAGTGATTGGTGATGTGCGTGGCATCGGCATGTTATGGGGCATTGAACTGGTCACTGACCACGAAAGCAAAGCACGCGCGTATGACGAAGCGGAAGCTGTGCTGTACCAATGCCTCAACAACGGAGTGAGTTTCAAGGTATCGCAAGGTAACGTGATTCAACTCAGCCCACCGCTGATCATCACTCGCGAACAACTGACAGAAGCGTTGGCAATTTTCGAAGAAGCCATCGCCAAAGTGTGCAAAGACTTTAACTACTTTTAGGGTCGACTGACCTCAACAAAAACCAATTTATCCAGAGCGCGGTTCCAATGTGTAGGCAGCGCTCTGGCAAGCAAGAAAAAGGATTGAACATGAGCAACTCACCAATTCAAGCAGTGATCTTTGACTGGGCTGGCACTATCGTCGATTTCGGCTCTTTTGCGCCAACTAGCATCTTTGTGGAAGCATTCAAACAAGGCTTTGATTTTGAAATCGACCTTGAAGAAGCGCGCGAACCAATGGGTCTTGGCAAGTGGGATCACATCCAAGCAGTGGGTCGTATTCCTGCCGTTGATAAGCGCTGGAATGAGAAGTTTGGTCGCTCAATGACCAGCGAAGATATCGACGCTATCTACGCAGCATTCATGCCGCTACAAAAAGCAAAAGTGGCGGACCATGCAGACCCAATCCTTAATGCGATTGAAGTTGTGAACGGTCTGAAAGACAAAGGCATCAAGATCGGTTCTTGTTCTGGTTACCCCCGCGAAGTGATGGATGTGCTGATTCCTGTGGCTGCGGATTACGGCTACAAACCGGATTACGTAGTAGCAACGGATGACCTGTCGCAAGGTGGTCGCCCAGCACCATTTATGGCACTGAAAAACGTGATTGAGCTGAATGTTACCGACGTTAATGAGTGTATCAAAGTGGATGACGCCGCACCGGGCATCGATGAAGGTCATAACGCTGGTATGTGGACCGTTGGTTTGCTGCTTTCTGGTAACGAAGCAGGTCTAACTTTTGAAGAATACCAAGCCGCGGACGAAGCAACGCTTGATGCCGCTCGTGAAAAAGCGCGTGCAAAACTGCTCAAGAGCTCGCCGCACTACCTTATCGATACGATCGCTGACTTCCCAGAAGTGGTTGCAGATATCGAACGTCGCCTAGCAGCAGGTGAGCGTCCTTAGTCTTCATCTTCCACAAATAAATGAAACAAACGCCCCTTACGTGAGGGGCGCTTTTCTTTTTGGCACTATCTTAAGGAGGTTTGGCTTATTGAAGCGTAGTTCCGTTAGATAGCAGCTTCCTTGTCGGCTCTTGCTCGGTGTATTCGACCGCATCGTGAGCGGCGAGCTTATCGACTTCCGCCTGTTCACCCACCACAATCAACACATGTTGTTTCACCAGAGCGTCGACTACTTCAATGTTGTGCTGACGAAGAAGCGCTCTCACTTCGCTCTCTTTTCCTTCATGATACTTAACAAAGTAACGTGCAGGTTGCTGCTCGGCTTGATCTTGGCGTTCATCCACGAGAGGAAATCCTTGATTGTTTGCCAAGCTGCTTGAGCTCAGTCCGATTGCCAATAGTGCGGTAGCGCCTACCGCAGACAAAGAAAGTAAGGTCAACTTCTTCATAGCCACTCCTTATTGAAAGGTCAGAGTCCAACTGTTGATGGTGCCTGTGTCTCTTCTGGCACTGTCCACCGCTTTTAGTTCCCATGTACCTTGCGATTCAAAACCAGAAAAATCCGCTTGGAACGTGTTTTTTATATCGTTAGCGCTGCCGCCAGTATTATTGTGAAGTACAACTTCTCCACCAGTCGGTGACGTTAAAGTCACTCGTAGATCACCGATGTAAGTGTGGCTAATATCAACGTCAATACTTACTGTGCCTGAATCACCAGAGCGATCGACTTCTACTGCACTGATTGCGCCAGAAGATTTATTATCTGGAATCGCAACAGGGCTGGTATTTGAGAAGCTAGAGTCCGAAGAGCTACCACCATCAGGTCCATTACAGCCAGCGTCCAAGAACAGCTTCGCCGCTTCAGCATTAACTAGGCCGTGGCCCGTACGGTTGTCTCGACCAGCAACATCAATATCTGTTGCAGTTTTCACTAGGGCATTACGTACTTGCGCTGCGGTACAGGTTGGGTGGTAACTCCACACCAAGCCAGCTACGCCCGTTACGTGCGGTGTCGCCATTGATGTACCATTGTAGTACTCGTAATCTTCACCAGAGGTTGTTGCAACAGTAATTTCCTGACCAACATACCCCAACAGCTCTTGACCAAATGCACGATCAACCGTTACCGAAACCATACGATAAGCGTTGTTTGTGTCTACCAAGAATGGGTTTTGTAAACCAGGTAGTTCAGAGTTGCTGTATACGATTGCAGCTCGCGCACCCGCATTGTAACAAGCCTGAACCGCATCCACTTCAGGGTAGTTTCCTGAAGACTGGTTGCCAATGCGCTCAGTCAAACAAATTTTGCCCGACATATCACCACAGTTAAAGTTACCGCCAGATACATCACAGCTATCTAGCGTTGCCGTTACTGAACCCGCGATTGGATCCGGAACATACGAAGAACCGTTATTGATCAAACGATTGTGAGGAACAATCCCACGATCAAACTGACTTACACCATTCAAGGTAATATCAGAAAGTTTACCTTCACCTACCGTAACCGTTGATAAGATCGCCACACCCGGGCCTGAGATCTCAACTTGATTAGTAGATTGTGAGAACGCTGCATGATCATTTTGATTATCAACAGCCGCAACAGACATCACTGAGTCATAAGAAGCTGGATAGCTGTGCGCTGTATTGCCATCATTACCTGCAGCGGCAATCAATAGAACGCCTTGATCGTAAATATTTTGCAGTGCATTTTGCTCAGTTCGGCTTGATTGACTACCACCAAGGCTCATGTTCACAACGTTAGCACCATTATCGGCACAGGTCTGGATTGCTTTAACAAGCCCAGATGAGTAACCCCAACCCGATTCGTTAAATACTTTCACGATGTGCAAATTAACATTCTGGTTTGGCATCACACCCTTTACACCTTCGGTGTTGGCAATCGCAGCAATCGTACCCGCGACGTGAGTACCGTGGGCATTGTTGTTACCCGGATCACTCCATGATCCCGTACCACTATCGTTAGTACCAGCAACGCGGTTACCGCTTAGGTCGTTGTGCGAAATGTCGTACCCTGAATCGATAATACATACAGTGCGATTACCCGCATTGAAGTCAGCTAGCAGTTGAGCATTAACCGCTTCATATCCCCATGGGGTCGTTTCGCTGAGCAAATAGCGAGGTGGATCGACTTCCACGTATTCCACATCACTACGATTGCGAAGCGGCTCTAAGTCATCGCCATCCAATTCAACGCTGTAAATGGCGCGATTGCCTAGTTTTTCCACCTTACGTGCCTTCACCTGTTCTAGAACAGACTCCTGCGCGATTCGTGGCCCCCAGAATGAGTTACCACCCATTGAAGAACGGCTGACTGCATCTTCTTTGAATTTGACGATGTACTTCGTCGGTAACTTAGATTCATCAAATCCCATTGGTGGAGCCGCAAACGCTGACATCGAAGTGGTCAGTGCTATTGCTACGGCAGACAACGAAAATAAGCCTTGTTTTTTACTTGTTGTGTAGTGCATTTGCCCTATTCCTTATTTGAGCTAATTTTTATTCACTATATTCTCATGAAAAGTCATCATCATGATGTTTGCATGAGAGCTTCAGCTATAGTTTACAGAGCAAAAATGCCAAACAATTTGTTTCATGAATATACAAATTTGTACAAAAGATCATTCAATAAACACTTTAAGTTAACATTAAAAATCACCGACAAAACCTTATAAAGCAATTACTTAATTAACAAAAAGTGAATGTTAAATTAATGTTAGTGAGTAATTATTCTAAATATCACCCATTTAATCGATTGCTATGCTGAATGGATTTTTTGACCGTGGTGCCAAAACTGAAATATTGAATATTTAGTTGTTGACTGTCTTGAGCATTTACTCAGAATCAGAAGGTTTAGTGAGAAAAATTCTCATCTAAATACTGTTATAGCCGAGCGTATTCACGCATTCGGAACAATAACCATTACAAGAAGAGTGAATGATGAAAAAAACAATCACACTATTAACTGCATTACTTCCGCTTGCCTCCGCCATTGCAGAGGAGCCAACTTTATCACCAGCAATGGTTTCTGCGGCTGAAGTGGTTAGCGCGCAAGAAAATCAAACTTATACGTACGTTCGATGCTGGTATCGTACGAGCCACTCCAAGGACGATGCGGCTACCGATTGGAAATGGGCAAAAAACCAAGATGGTAGTGACTTCACTATCGATGGTTATTGGTGGAGCTCTGTTTCATTTAAAAACATGTTCTACACCAATACCTCACAAAACGTAATTCGCCAGCGTTGTGAGGAAACACTAGATCTAGCGAACGAGAACGCAGACATTACATTTTTTGCTGCCGACAATCGTTATTCTTATAACCACACGATCTGGAGCAATGATGCTGCAATGCAACCAG
>NZ_JADDYG010000201.1:8802-10809 GCF_015163535.1 Vibrio sp. OPT46
ATCAGATAAACAAAGTAGTGGCTTTAGGCGATAGCTTGTCTGATACAGGCAACATCTTTAACGCGTCCCAATGGCGCTTTCCTAACCCGAATAGCTGGTTCTTGGGTCACTTCTCAAACGGTTTTGTTTGGACGGAATACGTTGCTAAAGCCAAAAACTTACCGCTATACAACTGGGCAGTTGGTGGCGCAGCAGGTGAAAACCAATACATCGCGCTAACTGGTGTCGGCGAACAAGTTTCTTCTTACTTAACCTACACAAAGCTGGCGAAGAACTACAACCCTGCTAACACATTGTTTACGTTAGAGTTTGGTTTAAATGACTTCATGAACTACAACCGTAGCGTGCCGGAAGTAAAAGCGGATTACGCTGAAGCTCTGATTCGTTTAACAGACGCTGGCGCGAAGAACTTCATGTTGATGACACTGCCAGATGCAACCAAAGCACCACAGTTCAAATACTCAACACAGGAAGAAATTGAAACGATTCGTGCGAAAGTATTGAAGATGAACGAGTTCATCAAAGCACAAGCGATGTACTACAAAGTCCAAGGCTACAACATCGCATTGTTTGATACACACGCACTGTTTGAGAAGTTAACCTCGGCACCAGAAGAACACGGTTTCGTAAATGCAAGCGACCCTTGCTTAGACATCAACCGTTCATCCTCTGTTGACTACATGTACACTCACTCATTACGTTCTGAATGTGCAGCATCTGGCGCAGATAAGTTCGTGTTCTGGGATGTGACTCACCCAACCACAGCAACGCATCGTTATGTGGCTGAAAAAATGTTAGAAAGCAGCAATAACTTAGAAGAGTTTCGCTTTTAATGAGCCGTTGTTGTTCATTGCAAGTTAATCTGCATAAAAATGACCACGATGCTTCGTGGTCATTTTTTATCGATATCGAACCCCGATAACGGGTTTATTTGAGCTCGCTTACTTCAAGCCGTTGATTTAGAGACGTTGACTTTGAGCAGCCTCATTCAGCTTTCTGTTTTTGGTACGTTACCGCGGAAACTGTCCACCATAATAGAGATCAACGTCTTTAAGGTTACATCATCACTGCGGTATGAGTAGGCTCGTATACCCGTAAACTGAACCTGGAACAACTGAGCAAGAAGCAATGTATCCTGAGCTTCAATTTCGCCATTCTCGATTGCTCGCTCAAACAGCTTTGCAAGAAAAGATTCAAATTGGTTTGCTAAGCTGTTTGTTTGATTGCGCAGAGCATTAAAATCCTCAGCAAATTCACTTGCTGATTTGACTAACATGCACACTTCACTGGGATTGGAGTCTCGCTGATTGATAACCACATCAATCGCGAAAGCTTCTATTGCATCTAGAACCGTTGTGTTCTGAGTTAAATGCAACTCAAACAGGGCTTGTAAGTTCGCAACGTACATTTTTAGCGCTTCACAATATAGCCCCTCTTTTGACCCAAACGTCGCATAAATACTTCCAGGACGCAGATTAACGCTATCTTGTAAATCACGTGTAGATGTTGCATGAAAACCTTTCTTCCAGAATAGATCCGAGGCAGCTTTCACCACTTCATCACGTTGGAATTTCTTTGTATTCGCCATGAGCAATTATCAATTTTGAACATATGCTCAATTTTATATTGAGCGACCGCTCAAAATCAACTATCCTGTTCTTGCCTAATCCGCTCATATCCAATTACAGGAGATTTAAACATGGCAGAATTTAAACTGTATACCGCAGAAAACGCACCCGAAGGATCAAAGCATCTGATTGAAAATTCAGTCAAAGCGTTTGGCATGCTACCAAATCTTCATGCTGTTATGGCTGAAGCGCCAACCTTGCTTGAGGGTTATCAAGTTGTGCATGAGCTCTTTCAACAAACATCATTTAACGCAGAAGAATTGACCGTCGTATGGCAAACTATCAACGTTGAACATGGTTGTCACTACTGCGTTCCTGCTCATAGTGCGATCGCGGCGTCAATGAAAGTGGATCAGGAGATTGTTGATGCTCTCGTCAA
>NZ_JADDYG010000201.1:10819-14539 GCF_015163535.1 Vibrio sp. OPT46
CGTGCATGAGCTCTTTCAACAAACATCATTTAACGCAGAAGAATTGACCGTCGTATGGCAAACCATCAACGTTGAACATGGTTGTCACTACTGCGTTCCTGCTCATAGTGCGATCGCGGCGTCAATGAAAGTGGATCAGGAGATTGTTGATGCTCTCGTCAACCAAACACCATTGGCAGACGAAAAACTTGAAACACTACGAGAAACAACGCTTCAAATGGTGCGTCAACGTGGTGTAGTGGAAGAGTCTCAGATAGAGAAGTTCTTTGCGGCAGGTTACGGACAGCAGCAACTGCTTGAAATTGTACTTGGTCTAGCGCAAAAAGTGATGAGTAACTACACCAATCACCTAGCTGACACCCCGGTTGATGCACCTTTCAAGAAGTTCGCCAAGTAACTTAAGCTTTTATTACTGGTCCCATTCATGGGACCAGTAAAGCTTTGTTGCATGGCGCTTCGCTAGTGTGTGCTGACCCCTAATTACAACGGCGCAACGTCGGTTCCCCCTAAAGACTGGTAAAGCGTAACCTGAGTGAGAAACTGGTTGTAGCGGTTTTCCAACAAAGAAGCTTGCGCGTTTCTGGTGTCTTCTTGTGCATTCAAATAGTCCATGATCGACGTCGAGCCATACTGATACCGCGCAGCATAAATGGACTCAGCGGCACTTGCGGCATCATATTGCTCTTGTAAACGCGCCGCCTGATACTTCAATTTTTCGCGTGCTGACAAGGCATTTTCGACATCTTGGAATGCGGCGTACAACACTTGGCGATAACTCACAATGGCCGATTGATAGTCTAAATCGGCAATGGCTTGGCTATTTTTCATCTCATTCCACTGCAAAAACGGTAGCGTCATATCCGCACCTAAGCTGCCAATCGGGTTGGAAAGCAGGTCTTTAAGCGCTTGTGATGATCCACCCAGAGCCCCAGTGAGCGTCAGCTTGGGCAAGTAGTCCAAATCTGCTGCGTCTTTATTTGCTAGCGCGGCTTTGACTTCATAAATCGCTGCTTTAATGTCGGGTCTGCGGATCAATAAATCAGACGGAGCACCAACACTCAACGATGGCATATCGCCTTCAGGCAGCATTTGGATGTTTGCACTGATGCTCTTCGGCGGTTGATTGAACAAAATCGCAAAGGCGTTGTTTGCCTCAAGTAAACTCTGTTCAAACTCACTTTGCTGCGCTTGTAAGCTTGCCAACGTACGTTTGGCTTCAAGCACATCTAACTGATCCACAGCGCCAAGTTGGTACTGTTTTTCAATCAATTGTAGCGTTTGAGCTGCGTCTTCCACATTACGCTGACTGAGGTTTAAGCGCTGTTTCAGATAGCCGATTTGCCAATATAACGATGCCGTCGTTGCCACCAAACTTTGTGCGGTCGCCTCGCGATCTTGTTGACTTGCCATCGCCGTCCACTTGGCTTGGTCAACGTCCGCCGAGATTTTTCCCCACAAATCCAACTCGTAATTGACGGACAAGTTAGTGCTGTAGCTATCTGCCGATTCCCCGCCATCAAGAGATTTTTGAACTTGTCCTGATGTGGAAGAACTCAACGTAGGGAAAAGGTCATCTTGCGCTAAACCCAGCTGTAAACGCGCTTTCTTTAGCGTTAGCGTTGCCAGCGTCAAATCGTTGTTTTGAGCCAACACCTGAGTAATGTATTGATTAAGCGTTGGGTCGTTAAACGCCAACCACCAAGGATCCATACTGACATCACCCGCAACATGCATCTGTTGCCAATTTGCAGGCACTTGCACCTCAGGAGCTTGATAGTCGCTACGCATAAGCGAACCACAACCTGACAACCACACTGCGCTTAAGGCAGCCGCGACCAATCGAGTTTTGAATTTCATTGTGTTACTCATTTTTAGTCTCTCGCTAGCGCTTCTATCGGATCGAGTTTGGCGGCATTGCGAGCGGGTAAAAAGCCGAAAGCGATGCCAATCAACGTTGAGCAAATAAACGCCCAGATGATCGAGTTCATTGAGTAAATCATTTGGAAGCTGCTGCCAGATGTACTGAATGCAAAACCAATCAAAAACGCCAAGCCAATACCAGCAATGCCACCACACAAACACACCAGTACCGCTTCAATCAAAAACTGACGCAAAATATCCGCTTGCCGCGCACCCACAGCCATTCGCACACCGATCTCTTTCGTGCGCTCTGTCACCGACACCAACATAATGTTCATTACGCCAATTCCGCCGACAATTAGTGAGATCACCGCAATCGCTGAGATCAGTAACGTCATGGTTGCGGTGGTTTTCTCGATGCTCTGACGAATGGTGTCAGTGTTAATCGTGAAGAAATCTTCTGTACCGTGGCGCATTTTTAACAAGTTGATGATGCTCTGCTCTACCGCCGCACTTGGGGCGTTCTCATCAATCCGTACAGTAATGCCGTTGAGGTAGCGTTGTCCCATCATGCGTCCCGACATAGTGGTGTATGGCACCCAAATTTTCAGCGCGTCGCTGTTACCAAACGCGTCTTCTTTTTTCTGCGTGACACCCACAATACGCACTGGCAATGAACCAAGAAAAATCACTTCACCAATCGGATTTCTATCCGCAAACATTTCCTTTCTGGTGTTGTCATCAATCACTGCTTCTTGGGCGAGTGAGTTCACGCTCTCTTCATCCCAAAACTGACCTTTGGCAATCTCATAACCGCGCACACGGAAATAATCTTCCCCAACCCCTTCCACAGACGCGGTTGCATCCTGATTGGCGTAACGCACGGTTAAGCTGTTGGATAAAGACGGCGTGACACTGTCGACAAAAGGTAGACTCTCCAACGATTTAGCATCGTCGGCGGTTAGCGTTTTCACTCGTCCGGAGCGGCGGTCACCAAACCCTTTGCCCGGCCTGACATCAATGGTGTTTGTTCCCATGGATGAAATATTCGACAAAATTTGCTGTTGTGAACCATTACCTAGTGCCACCACGGAAACCACCGAGGCTATACCAATAATGATGCCGAGCATGGTCAAAAACGTGCGCATTCTGTGGCTAGACATCGCCAGCAGCGCCATTTTTAGCGCGTCAATAAAACTGTCCCACTTCCACCACTTACTGGCGGCTTGCGCTGGGCGATGAAAAGATGCGCTCGGTGTCTTTGCTGCTTGCTCATTGATTACAACTTGTGCATTTGGCGTATCTGCAATGATTTCACCATCTTTGATTTCAATGATGCGATCCGCAAAGTTCGCCACGTTCATATCATGAGTCACTAAGATGATAGTATGCCCAAGTTGATGCAACTCTTTAAGCAGTGCCATCATCTCTTGCCCACTGTGACTGTCTAATGCGCCAGTGGGCTCATCAGCGAGAATCACCTCACCACCGTTCATCAGTGCACGAGCAACACTCACGCGCTGTTGCTGGCCACCACTCAGTTGGCTGGGCTTGTGGGTCAAACGATCTTCCAGCCCCAAGCGAGCCAATAGTGACTGCGCTCGATCCGTTCTTTGACGATGAGGAACTCCCGCGTAAACCGCCGGTACTTCCACGTTTGCCACCGCGGTTAAATCCCCCAGCAGATGGTAACGCTGGAATATAAAGCCAAAATACTCGCGGCGTAGTTCCGCCAGTTGATCAGATTCCAACGTCGAGACATCTTGCCCATTAATGAAGTATCGACCGCTGGACGGTTTATCCAAGCAGCCGAGCACATTCATCAGCGTCGATTTACCTGAACCTGATGCTCCCACGATC
>NZ_JADDYG010000201.1:14554-34884 GCF_015163535.1 Vibrio sp. OPT46
ACATTCATCAGCGTCGATTTACCTGAGCCCGATGCACCCACGATCGCGACCATTTCACCGCGTTTTATCTCTAAATTAATGTGGTTCAACACGGTAAGCGACTCGTCGCCAGAGACAAATCGTCGAGTTAAATCCTCAACTTTTAAAAGCACGTCACTCATCTTAGAACCTCATTGGAGGTCGACGACGATCACCTCGGCTTGATGATTCTCCATCCATGGCATTGCCAAGAACAACTTGGTCGCCCTCCTTCAAACCTGAGAGAATTTCTGCGTTCACTTTGTTGTTAATACCCACTGTCACGGGCTTTTGCACCACTTGGCCCTGTTCAAGAACTGGCACGGTATAGTTGCCTTTGCCGCCAGATTTTTGCAGCACTTGTGAAGGGACAATCAAGGTATTTTCCGATTGCTCAAGGACAATCGAAACTTGCGCAGTCATGCCGATGCGCAAAATACCTTGCGGGTTCTTCACATCAAATACAGCGTTGTAGTAAATGGCGTCGCTATCTGAAATGCTCAAATCGCTGTCATCGCCATCCATGATGGTTGGCCCCGGCTCAATGGCGCGCAATGTGCCTTTAAACTGCTGATTCGGTTTGCCTAAAATGGTGAACAGCGCCGTTTGGCCTGGGTGAACAAAAATCACATCGGCTTCCGAAATTTCGGCTTTCACTGTCATCGTATCTAACTTGGCTAACTCGATAATAGTTGGCGTGGTTTGATTGGCGTTTACGGTTTGTCCTTCTTCCACCGCGGTGTAGACCACCGTGCCATCCATCGGTGCGTTGATGGTGGTGTAACCGAGATCTAACTGCGCATTGTCGACGTTGATTTTGGCTTTCTCGATTTCGGCATCCAGTTGCGCTAACTCGGCTTTGTAGATGGCGAGCGTCGCTTCGGCATTCTCGTAATCAGCTCGTGAGCTCGCTTTCGCCGCTAGCATGCCTTTTTGGCGCACGAATTCATAGTTTGCTTGTTTAATCTGCGCTTGCTTAGCTTGATACTGAGCATTGAGACTATTAAGAGACGCTTGGGCTTCTTTGAGGCTGTTTTGCTGAGTCAGGCTGTCAATCTGTGCAATCAAGTCCCCCTGTTTGATCTCATCCCCTAAGTTCACAGCGAGGCGTTGAATTTGCCCAGATACTTGCGCACCTACATTCACCAATTTGGACGCTTGCAACATGCCGTTGGCTAATACCGCCTTTTCGATATTGCCTTTGCGCACGACTTCTGTCGCGTAAGGAGAAATGGGTTCTGGACGTTGCAGATAATGATAACCACCAGCACCAATAGCGAGTAGGCCACACAAAACGAGCCATTTTTTATTGAGTTTCATAGCAGGAGTGAAGTAAATAATCGTTTTGATTTTATACTGCTATTTGTCCTAGCCGTACAGGGTACGAGACGTAAAGATAGGTAAATTAACATCAAGATACTGAAGGAATAAAATCACTAACGTGAAAAATCCGAGATATTATAGTCACTTCAAAACTTTATCATTCAATAAATATAACAAAGATCATTTTTAATATAGAAATTCAAGTTATAAGTATTATAAACAAAACTTTTAAATACCAACAAACCAGTAAAATCCAAAATTATTCAACATTCCATCAATTTAAATTTCATTATAGCCATTTTTAATTATTGAATTTCAAGAGGAGTTAAGTGATAAGTTAAATAAAAAATACCCACATAACACAGGTAAGACCGAGAGGAGTGTGTCATGTGGGTTTAAAACGATAGTTCTCTTGCTGATTCGAACTACCAACGTTGGGATGCAATGGAAATACAAATGACTCAGAGTTTCCATCACGAACACTTTATCGCTGGATTTGCCTCTGTTTGTTAGGGAACAGTCAGCACAATAAAAATAGAGAAGTAATACCGCAAAAATAAAAACAGAGGCTCAGAGTTTAATTTACACTTAAAATAATCACAATATTCACGACATGAACCATTAATAAATTCATCAATAAATATTTATTAATTTAAATCTATTTATTGTCAACATACTGTTAGTTTTACCCCTAAATGTACTGGTCAGATTTGTTTATTTTACTTCTTTTCGTTGCAATACAACCTCTAATTAATTCATGAGAAAAAACATGCAGCGACAATTAACTCTTTCACCGATTTATTTATTAATCGGGTTAGCCTCATCGACGGCGTATGCCGGTGGTTTTCAAATTAACGAACATTCGGCGACGGGTCTTGGTCGTGCTTTTGCTGGTGATGCCGTCATTGGTGATAATGCGTCTGTAGTCAGCCGTAACGCCGCAGCGATGACGCTGTTTAAACAAAATGCCTTATCGTTCGGTGTCACTTACGTCAAACCTGACGTTACCGTTAAAAATGCGCAATATCATCGAGCTAACATTAATGCGGATGTCAATGTTGGTATGGGCGGTTTTCCTCCGTCCCCTCAAGTTGAAATTACCCCGTCCTTCTCTCAAACCGTGACCGACATTGATGACGTCGATGGCGTTGGTCAACCAGCCGTTGTACCCAATTTTTACTTTATTCACCCTATCAACGACGACTGGTATCTAGGCTTATCGGCATACTCCAACTTCGGAACCGACATGGAGTTTAAACCAAACTATGGCGCACCTGTTTTTGGCGGTGTCACCAGCGTAGCGAGTGTCAACCTTGGCGCAAGCTTGGCATACAAGGTGAACGATCGTTTTAGTATCGGTGGTGGTATTGATGTGATTTACGGCTCTGGTGAGCTGTACCGCGATATGGACGTGGGTGTTTGCGTTGGTGGGAACATACTTGGAAACGAACTAGAACAACGCTGTGGATCCGTAAAAGGCAACGCACTTGATGTGGAAGCTGGCGGCATTGGGCTTGGCGCGAACATTGGCATGATGTACGAGTTTAACGAACGTCATCGCTTAGGTTTAAGCTACAAGCACAGCCCTAACATTGATGCCAAGGGTGACATCCACTTTGCTGGCGAATCGTACGACTCGCTTGCTATGCCGCTACCGGATATTGCGGAGTTTTCCGGTTATCACCGCGTCTTACCTAAATTTGCCCTGCACTATTCTGTGCAGTGGATTGGTTGGTCAGCATTTGACAGCTTGAAAGCTGATGATCAGTTGCTAAAAGATTTTCAGTGGCAAGACTCCGCGCACTACTCCATCGGTGCGACTTGGTACGCCAATGAACGTTGGACACTTCGCACGGGTTACATGTTCGACAAAACACCTGTCGATGAGCTGACTTCGCTTTCTATCCCAGATTCGAACCGTCACTGGTTATCTGCGGGTGCCTCTTACCAATGGTCATCAGATACCACGGTTGACATCGGCATGACGTACTTGATTGGTGAAGATGTCAACGTAGAAGAGTACGCGTATGAAGGTGTTCCTGCACCGATGGTGACGGGCGTGACCCATTCAAATGCGTTCCTAATTGGTGCCCAACTCAGCCACCGTTTCTAATTTGTCAGGCAGTGATCAAACCTCTAGGTCATTGCCTTGTAACAACGCTTATCAAAGCGACCGAACAGAGACATTATTATGAACAAAACACTACTTGCTTTTTCACTCTCACTTCTCACTCTAAGCGCGGCTCAGGCTTCGGAATGGGGCTATGGCAATGACAAACACGGGCCAGAACACTGGGGAGAAATCGCCAAAGACTGCGCAACCACGAAAAACCAAAGCCCAATCAACATCGACAACCCAGCCGATGCAAAACTGGAAGCACTGAACCTTTCGTACACTGGTCAGGTCATTGGTTTAACCAACAATGGTCATACGCTGCAAGCGCAAGTGAACGGACGTAACAGCTTCACCATCGATGGCGAGACGTTCGAGCTGCAACAGTTCCATTTCCACACACCATCAGAAAACCAAATCAAAGGCCGCCAATATCCACTTGAAGCGCACTTTGTACACGCCAACGCAGACGGCGAGTTGGCGGTAATTTCGGTGATGTTTGATGCTGGCGATCAAAACGCAGCGCTGTCTAAACTGATCAACGCAATCCCACAAGAGAATCAAACCACCTTCTTTAAAGATACTTTTGAGATTAACGACTTACTGCCAAAAACTGCAAACTACTATCGATTTAACGGCTCTTTAACCACACCGCCATGTTCAGAAGGTGTGCGCTGGTTTGTGCTTAAAGACACTCAAACCTTATCCAAAGATCAAGCCGCGAAACTGATGGAAGTCATGGGACAAAACAATCGTCCGCTGCAACCGCTAAATGCGCGCGTTGTACTTTCTAACTAATCGCCATATCCGATAAGGGGCATCGTATTTGCCCCTTATTTTGATTCGCTCTAACCTCACTTCGTTACAGGAACCCCCGATGAAAACTCCATCTGTTCTGTCACTCTTACTCGCACTCGCCCCGACATTCGCCTTCTCTCATAACCTTTCTGTCGGTCAAACCACCCCTTCCGTCAGCATTGATACCGATGGCGAAATGACGCTGCAAGGAAACGATGTGGCTTATCAACCTTGGGCAACTCAGCAGATGTTAGGCAAAGTCCATGTGATACAAGCCATTGCAGGTCGTAGTAAAGCCAAAGAGATGAACGCGCCGCTGATGTCAGCAATCACTGCCGCTCACTTTCCTGAAGATCAGTATCAGACCACAACCGTGATCAACCAAGAAGACGCCATATGGGGAACCGGTACATTTGTAAAATCGTCGGCAGAGGACAGCAAAAAGACATTCTCTTGGTCTTCCATGGTGTTAGACAAAAATGGCGTATTAGCAACAACTTGGGATCTGCAGCAAGAAAGTTCTGCGATTATCGTACAAAATAAACAAGGTGAAATTTTATTCGTGAAAGAAGGGGCTTTAACTCAAGACGAAGTCACACACGTCATCGAACTGATTAAACAGAATATCTAAACCTAAGGTAAGGAAAAGTTATGAAACTGTTCAACACCATCGCACTCTGTCTTTTAGCGGCTGTAGCCTCTTTCCAATCGGTTGCAGGAGACAACGATTGGGATAAGATTGCAGATAAGACCGTCAGTTTTAAATCGGAAACCGACACAGTCAATCCACTGTCACCATTTGCTAACGCTCGTTTCAGCCACATAAAAATCAAATGTACGCAAGGTACGGTCGATCTGAAAAGCGTTAAAGTAATCATGAAAGATGGTCAGGAAAAGACGTTCGACAGTTTAGGGGTTCTGACTAAAGGCATGTCATCAAGAAGCTTAAGCCTACCAACAAAAGATAACGCGAAGTTAGACAAAATCGAGTTGAACTATGAATCGGTTGGCAGCACTGCGCTGCAAGTCGCGGGGGTGACCAAAAAAGCGCAAGTGGAAATCTTAGGTAAGAAAATCGACGAGTAAGCGATGGCTCAACGAACTCACCCAAACTAAAAACAGCGGCACTAGGCCGCTGTTTTCATTAAAAAATCGTCATGAATAACTAAATGAATTTCTTCAGCTTCGCCAAACCATAAGCAGCGATGGTGACACAATCTTTGATCGTACCGTCGATCATCATCTGTTCGAACTCCTCAACAGAAAAAGCGCGAGTGATCAAATCCTCTTCTTCACTGTCGAGTTGATTGCCCACGTCCGTTAAATCACTGGCGAAGTAGACGTGACATGTCTGATTCAAAAAGCCGTATGCGATAAACTGCGCGCCGACATACGCCATGGCGCTCGCCTGCATGCCCGTTTCTTCACGCAGCTCGCCTTTGGCAAGCTCAAGATGATCCGCATTTGGGTTTGATTCCCACGCCCCTTGTGGGATCTCCCAACAACGTTGACCTACGGTGTAACGGTACTGCTGAACCAAGTGAATCATCCCGTTATCGATAGCCAGAATCGCAGCACAATCAGGTTTGTCGACCACACCATAGATGCCCTCTGCGCCGCTCGGACGTAAAATTTTGTCCTCACGCACCGTCATCCACTTATTCTGGTAAACGACTTTGCTGTCTAGCTGTTTGATGTCTGACATGGTTATTCCTTGATTTTTCCGAGGGTTACTGCGGAATAATACCCGATTCGGTTACGCCACCAAAATGTTCTTTAGTTCACTCAAAGACTCAACGGTGTAATTTGGTGCGATACGCTCATCAACGCTTGCGCCTGTGGTATTTAACCAGCAAGTTTCAATACCAAAATTATTACCACCCAGAATATCGGAATGCAGGTTGTCACCCACCATCAGTACGCGCGTTTTGCATGGGTTGCCCATTTGCTGCATCGCGTATTCAAAAATACCTAAGTCCGGTTTTGCTACGCCCACTTGTTCAGAGATCACTACTTTATCGAAGTACTCAGTCATCCCTGTACGCTCAAGGCGAATCGCTTGCAACTCTGTAAAACCGTTGGTGATGATGCCCATTTTAGCTTTGCCTTGCAGCGCTTCCATCAGCTCTTTTGCACCTGGCAATAAGCTGCAAATATCGGCCATTGCTTCTAAAAATGCGCTATTGAGATCTGCTGTTGTGGTATTCAACTTCTCAGCCCACTCGGTAAAACGCTTATGTTTTAGCTCATCTGCCGTTACTTTGCCATCTTGGTAATCCACCCAAAGCGGTTTGTTTACGGTTTGGTAATGAGCAAAATCTTGTTCAGTAAAATCTACGCCTTTGCGAGAAAACATAAGCTGCAAACCTTTGAAAGCATCAAAGTGGAATAAGGTTTCGTCAGCGTCAAACAGGATCCAATCGTACTTCATTTTCTTCTTCCCAAAATCAAGGTCGTAATACTGGTGCATAGTCTAGATTGTTTTCTTCTTGAAGATAATCTCTATAATTGGAAATTAATTGTATCCTTGTGCTCAACAATAAATGCTTCACGATAATAGGAGATTGATGTGAACGCGATTGCCTCCCTGCCCGTTTTTGTTGCTGTTGTCGAATGCGGCAGCTTTTCCCTTGCGGCCAAACAGCTGAATCTGACGAAATCGGCGATCAGCAAACGCATCAACCAACTAGAAGACGATTTGGGCATTCGTCTCCTTAATCGAACTACGCGTAAGCTGAGCCTGACCGAAGCAGGAGAACGCTATTTTGAGTACGCTTCTCAAGCGCTCAATCTGGCCCAGCAAGGCGTGGACGCGGTATCGGAGCTGCAAGGATCTCCACAAGGTCGGCTCAAAATTACCGTGCCGATGTCTTTCGGTGTGCTGCATATCGCGCCTTTGATCAGCGAGTTTCTCGCTCGTTACCCGAAAATTGAAGTGGATTTAAACCTCGAAGACAAAATGGTCGATTTGGTTAAAGACGGTTTTGATTTGGGGATCCGTATTGGTGAACTCACCTCTTCCAATCTAATCGCAAAACGTCTCGCCCCTTGTAAAAGTGTGCTTTGTGCCTCACCAGATTACTTAGCGGAGTTTGGAACACCACAAAAACCAAGTGATTTAGTCGGTCACAACTGCCTGCGCTACTCCTATTTCCGTGGCGGCGTCGAATGGATGTTCATCAACAATGGCAGCGAATACAAGGTGCTTCCAAAAGGAAACTTTATCGTCAATAATAGCGAAGCCATTCGCCAGTTGCTGTTAAGAGGTTCGGGCATTGCGCAACTGCCGACGTTTATTGCAGGAAGAGACTTTGCCGCAGGAAATCTAAAACCGGTGATGGAAGAGTATTCTCTACCAGAACACGCCATTTATGCGGTGTTCCCTGAGCGCAAGCACATGCCGTTGAAAGTAAGAGCCTTTATCGATTTTATCAGCGAAAAACTCGGCACAGATTTACCTTACTGGGATCGTTACAACAGCCCAGAAAAATAACCATATTGATGATAAGTGAGTGAGATTTCACTACTGACATGTTCTGACATTCCATCCGCGTAACCTTATTTGGAACTCAACAGGCAATCCGCCAAAACCAATAAGGAATCACAATATGGAAACCGTTATCGAAACTGTGCAATTTCGTCTAACCACAGGCACAACAGAGCAAGACGTGATCGCCGCTGCCAAACAGTCACAAACGTTTGTGAAGAATCTGCCAGGCTTTTTGTATCGCTCACTCAGTCACGAAGCGACGGACGATGTGTGGACAGACATCATTTACTGGCGTTCAATGGACGATGCAAAACAGGCGGGAAAACAGATTAAGCAAGCCGTTGAATTTCAGCCTCTGTTATCGATGATTGACTGCGAAAGCTTCGAGCTTAAACATCACAACTTAAAAATGTGCAGTGAGCTAGAGAAGTAATCAGCCACACTACCACTAACAACCAGTAGGTCTAGATAAGGAACATCATGAGCAAATCAGAACGACTGTTTGAGCTACTGACGCTTCTGCGCGCAAAGCGTTACGCCGTGACAGCGAAAGAGCTCGCAGAAAGAATGGAAGTCAGCGAGCGTACGATTTATCGCGATGTTCAGTCGTTGCTTAGTTCTGGTGTTCCGATTCAAGGTGAAGCAGGTGTTGGCTACCTGTTGCAAGCTGGCTCTCATCTGCCGCCTTTGATGTTCTCAGAAAAAGAGATGATGGCGCTTGAACTGGGTATGCGGATGGTTCGAGCCTGGTCGGATGTTGAACTCGCCGAAGCGTCTCACTCTGCGTCCACCAAAATACTTTCGGTATTGCCCGATAAGCTCAAACAACAAGTGGAAGATTGTCCGCTGATTGTGCCCGATTATCACACCCAGTCCGAGACTGCCAAACGAGGGCAGCTTCTGCGCCACGCGATTGATCATCAGTTTAAGGTCAGTTTGGATTACCAAGATGAAAGCGGACAGGTGACCGAAAGAAAAATCCAACCGTTAGGCCAGTTCTTTTGGGGCAAAGTCTGGACGCTGGTCGCCTGGTGCGAATTGCGCGATGACTACCGCCAGTTCCGCCTCGACCGTATCCAAGCACTGCGTATGCACGATGAAGAGTTTCAGAGTGCGGAAACCAAATCTCTCAAACATTATATTGCGCAGTATGAATCGAAAGATTGAGTGTTCTTCATCCTTCCATCACAAGGATTCTAAATTGCTCTGCTCAATGCGAGATATTTGGAAAGGCACATTTAGTTAAACTAATGTTTCATTTTTAACAGATGCGCAACCAACCTAAGATCGTTAACTTAAGTAGCACGTCAACCACACCGGAGCGTGAAGCTATGAAAGTACTGATTCAATACACCCAAGCAGGGAAATATCGAGATCAAGCGTGGGAGTCTTTAACTCTTCGATCTAAAGGTGATATGCAGGCCGTTACCCCTTCTTATGCTGCCCAACTTATCGAACAAAGCAAAGCGACACTTGTGATGACTGAGGAGCAACAAATCGTTATTCATCCATAACCGACTATTAGCCTTGTTTAACCAACCTTTGTTAGTTGTGCAAGGCTTACATCTCGCCACCACACGTTATCCATTTTATACACGACCAACTATATTTACATAAAAATCAATAAAATAGATCTTATTTTCGTTCTCGACACTCCTCCAAAACGCCCTTACATTCATAGCTAAGATATAGGTTATCTGTTAGTCTCTTTATTTCTTCATGATAAGAATTAGGATAAAACCTTTGAAAAAGCATCGGTTTATTATAAGGATAGGTGCAATATGCAATTGATCTGGAACATTATTGGATACTTAATGTTCTCTGGTGTATTAGTTATTTTTTTTCAAACATTCTTTATAGGTATCATGCACCTTTTAATGCCAAAAGACATTGTCAATAGCTACTTTAAAGAACCTTATTTTAACACTTTCGAACTAGCTCTATTTACAGGTTGGCCTTACGCATTTTTCCGAACATTGATGTTTGTTCGTTTAATCGTTCAACCTAACTCAGGTAAAAAACGAAAGTTACCCGATGTATCCCAAGAGGTGCCTAGGTGGTACCGTCTATTATCCTTAATTTTAATATGGGTAATTATCATAAACTCTACAATGTTAGCGCTTGTATTTTTTATCGCAGGTTTTTTATCATTAGCAGATCATGTATGACCTTTACCTATCCAATTAAGTCTAATGTCACACTTTAAATGTAAATAACATTAAGAATTTCACACAAATAATAAATACATCAGCTAATTTATGGCTTTTTAAAATGAAAGTCTAGAATGCAAAAAAATAAAATTTTTAAATATAGTTTCTTGTTAATATCTATACAAATAAATTATTAGCTAGAGGTGCTCTGTGTCGGGATCTTTTAAGTATAAAATAAAAGTCATGATAACTTATCACCTATTATATTAAACATGTATGGTGCTCCATATGGTAGCAAGGACTATCAGATGGTACTGACTCATATAATGACATTAAACAAGCATATTTCAGATCCTAACCGCATTAGAGCAGGCGATATCATTTGGTTATCAGCTCTACCCAAATCAAGCTCTCAACTTAAAACTCAAAGTAACAATGCGTTACCTCCTAAAAGTATCGCGAAGCTAGGGACCTACCCAGCGTCTAAACCTCAAATGCCCAGCTCTCCTCCCCATAAAGTTTTGCCTCCCAATCTTCTCAGCTACAATCAACCTCCAAAATCAATCTCAAATCAAGTTCCACCGCAACATGCTGACATGTTTTGGGCGTTGGCATGGCTGGAAAACAACGCCAATATGATTACTATTCCAGGAGGTACCTTGATGGGTGCTACAGGGAACTTGATGAGTAAAGGAAATATTAAGCTCATTGAGAACATCAACGACCTTTACGCAAACTATAAAAACGGAGTAATAAGTAAAGGACAATATGATGGTCGACGTAAAAAACATTTAGACCTACTAAAGAAAAATGTTGGCCCTATGGAAAAGCTGCTATTTGGCAACAAAACGACTCACCAGTCTATTCGCATAGCTCGAAGTGGAGGGTTACCTGCGAATGCTCATATAGTTAAACAAGCCGAAAAACTGAATAAAATAGCTCAAGCATCTAAAGTGGGCGGACATGTTTTAGTCGGTGTTAGTCTGACGGCTTCCTGCATTCAGATTGCGAATACACAAGACCAACATGAGAAGAATGAAATTTTTGTTGAGTCAATAACTAGCACAGCTGTAGGAATGGGTACCAGCGCGTTAGTCGGTCTATTTTTAGTATCAAACCCTATTGGCTGGGGGACTGCCATTGTACTCGCTGCCGGTTCAACGGCTGTAGGTTATGCATCCGGTAAAGTGGCAAAAAGCTTTTATAATTCAATTGAAAGCAAGCCAAACTTAGTCGCTAGTACTGGAATAGAGTCTATATGCAGCAAGTAATCACATTTCTTTTTTACACTTTAATGACTGGTGTGATTATTATTTTCTTACAAACCATTTTTATCGGTGTCATGCACTTTCTGATGCCGAAGGAGATTGTTGGAAACTATTTTAAAAAACCATATTTTAATGAATTTGAGCTTTCTTTATTCACAGGGTGGCCTTACGCATTTTTCCGAACATTGATGTTTGTTCGTTTAATCGTTCAACCTAGCTCAGGTGAAAAGCGAAAATTACCTAATATTTCTAGAGAAGTACCAAAATGGTATCGTTATTTGTCGATTCTATTACTAGGTATTATCATTGTTAACTCTGTTGTCGTTGCCCTGACTTTATCAATTGGTGCCGTTCTTTTAGCAATTGAGTGAGGAATTAACATTAAAATATAACGATGTACTCGACGAAGAGAGCTCAGTCTGAACTCTCTAATCGCCAGAGTTATTGCATACTAACCTCTACTATTCTTCGTTGAGACGGCGAATCAACTTAGCTGGCGTGCCTCCGTATAGACAATCTGGCTGCACATCATGGTTAACGACCGAGTTCGCCGCAATCACCGAGCGAGCGCCAACTGTTACACCTTGGTTAATAACGGAGTTACCGCCAATCCACACATCATCTTCAATCGTGATGGGTTTACAAAACGTTTCCCAACGTCGGCGACTGCGGTAATCAACAGAATGAGAAGCGGTATAAAATTGCACGCTCGGTCCAATGAGCACGTGGTTCCCGATGGTAATTTTGGCACCATCGAGCATGACCACGTTCATGTTGATAAAGGTTTCTTCACCTATTTCGATGGTCTTACCAAATTCACAATGAAAAGGGGCCTGGACAATACAACGGCCTACCTTGCCAAATAGCTGCTTTTGCAATTCGTCGCGCTGACTTTCGTCGGTGTTATTATTGAGCGCTCTAAGTGCTTGAAGAGCATGGCTTCTAATGGCGTCAATTTCTTTGTCCATGCCATCAAAGACCTGGCCAGACATCATTTTTTCTAGTTCTGTCACTGGAAGACTCCTACAACCTGCAATTACTGCTTTCAGATTCTTCACAAGGTACGTGAACTGCGAAATAAAAAAAGAGAAAAGCCCGGACTTTTCTCTTTCCTGTTTTTATATTTTGTGGAGTCTGTCGGCTTACACAATTTCCCAGCTGTGGGCCATCTCAACACCTTCACCTAGCATTAAGCAAACCGAGCAGTATTTTTCTAGCGAGTCAGCCGCCACTTTTGCTACGACTTCTGGGTCAAGCTCGTCACCTGACACTTCAAAGTGGATATTCACTTGCGTAAAGATACGCGGCGCGGTTTCACGACGCTCTGTGGTTAGCTTGGCATTAACTGACGAAACCTTTTGGCCTGCTGTTTTCAAACCATCAACAACATCGACAGAGCTACAGCCACCAGCAGCCATTAGTACCATTTCCATTGGGCTTGGTGCGGTTGCACCACCATTGCCATCCATCACTACGGAGTGGCCCGACTGAGATTGCCCAAGGAATTTAAAATCTTCTATCCATTTAACTTCAGCTTGCATGATTTACCTCATTTAGCATCGCTTATTCAAGGCATCGTTGCCCTTACTAGCGGTGTGTTTCTTGTCGATACTTTAGCTCTATCGCATAAAAGGGCAACGGAATTTTCAACATTACTGTAATTTTTTCGCTCGGTTACCTTTCTCTATACGTAACACTTTTTATTTAAGTAACACTTTCTACAAAAATAACGATGAGGTAGCTATGAAGAATATGTCTAAGTTATTGGCCGGTTTCTCCTTCGCACTTCCAGTCTTGTTTCTACTATTGAGTAAAACAGGTACCGCCGATACGATGGATAAGCTGAAGGCTTCAGAGAATACAAGAATCGCAACGCTAGCTGGCGGTTGTTTCTGGTGTACAGAATCGGATTTAGAGCAACTGCCCGGCGTAATCGATGTTGTATCAGGTTATTCAGGTGGTCATATTGAAAACCCGACTTACCGCCAAGTCTCTTCTGGTAAATCTGGTCATATTGAAGTGATTGAGGTGAAGTACGATCCTGCTGTCGTGAACTACGAGCAAGTGCTGGACTACTTCTTCCGTCATATCGACCCTACCGACGATAAAGGTTCATTTGTTGACCGTGGTCCTCAATACCGTCCAGCGATCTTCTACCATAATGCGGAGCAAAAGCAGATTGCTAAGCAGTTTATGATGGAAATCGACAAGGCGATGATCTATCCAAAACCGTTGAAAACAGAGCTGATCGAGTTTGAAAAGTTTTACCCTGCGGAGTCGTATCATCAGGATTACTACAAGAAGAGTAGCTTGAAGTACAAATACTACCGCTACGCATCAGGTCGCGATAAATATCTCGACGAAGTATTTGGTGAAGATCGAAAAGAAAGCCCTAAAACACTTCGACAGTTGATTGAAGAAAAAAAGCTGTTTTCGAAAGTGAAAGCGTACAGTAAGCCTGCTCAGTCTGAAATCAAATCAAACTTAACAGAGCTACAGTATTACGTGACGCAAGAAGAAGGCACGGAGCGTCCGTTTGATAATGAATACTGGGACAACAAAGAAGCGGGAATTTATGTGGATATTGTGACCGGTGAACCGCTATTTTCTTCTACTGATAAATACAAATCTGGCACAGGTTGGCCAAGCTTTACTCGACCAATTAACCCGGGTTACATCGTGGAGAAAACCGATTATAAACTACTCTACCCTAGAACGGAGATCCGCAGTAAGTTTGGTGATTCACACCTAGGTCATGTGTTTAAAGATGGTCCGAAGCCGACGGGATTACGCTATTGCATGAACTCTGCTGCGATGAAATTTGTACCTGTGAACAAGATGGCGAGTTTAGGCTACGGCGATTACCTGTACCTATTTGATAAGTAGTTTTAGCCAAATTAGGAGTGAACATTCAGCGCGATGAAAGGTTTTAAATCCAACCTTCCCATGAAAGTCTGTCCGGTCTGTCAGCGCCCATTTTCTTGGAGAAAGAAGTGGGCGCGAAATTGGGAGGAAATCGTTTATTGTTCTGAGCGTTGCCGAAGAAATAAATCAACGAAAACGTAGGTCACTCCGACCCTCTCTGGAGTATGTTATTTCATTTGTATTAACGTTTGTACGCGTTCTCTTACCAAGGTAATAACGTCCCATCATAAGCCCAAAACGCCCCGCTATCTTGCGGGGTTGCTTTTTCTATCAAGCCTAATAAATCCTTAGCAACTCGCTCTGGCGTGAACAACTTTCCCTCTGGGACATTGGTTTGAAAAGGTGCCGACAAAGCGGTATCTGTGGTGCCAGGGTGAAGTGAAAGCACCGTGCCATGTTTGACCACTCTTTGCCATTCGATCGACATGGTTTTTAGGAACATGTTTAATGCGGCTTTCGATGCTCGATAGCTGTACCAACCACCTAACTGATTATCGCTAATGCTGCCAACTTTGGCCGAAATGGTCGCAAACTTGGGTGCAGTACTGCGCTTTAGCTTGGGCGTGAAGTATTTTGCCAACAGTAAACTTGGCAAAGTATTAACCGTGATGGTTTGCTGAAAGAAGTCTGCGTCGAGCGAGCTAAGATTCTTCTCAGGACCTTTCTCTTGGGTGTGCAACATACCAACACAGTTCACCAACCAATCGACGTGTTCAATCTGCTCACTGAACGCTTTTACCTGCTCGTCTTGCGATACATCCACTTGATGCCAAACGACATTTGGGTGTTGCCAATCTGGTTGCTGCTTACGATAAGTGGCATGCACGCGAGCTTGAGGAAACCGAGCTGCGGCTTCTCTCACCATCGCCAAACCAATTCCACCATTGCCACCGACGATGAGTATTTCCATCACAAGTTCTCCACGTTTTCTATGTAGTGCTCTGCGGTATCAAGAATCGCTTGGCGTTGTTGTTCTTCCATGTTGTCCCAAGAGCGGAAAATCATCCCGATTCGTGGATTGGCTGCGAGGCGCTTGTCGTGTTTGTTCATAAAGCGCCAATAAAGGCTGTTAAACGGACACGATCCTTCCCCACTCCTCGCCTTATTGTCGTAATGGCAACCCTTACAGTAGTCGCTCATTTTGTTGATGTAAGAACCACTCGCCGCGTAAGGTTTGGTGCCAACAATGCCGCCATCCGCAAACAATGCCATGCCACGAGTGTTCGGCATTTCGACCCATTCAATCGCATCAACATAGATACCGAGATACCACTCATCCACTTGATCTGGGTCGATCTCGGTTAGCAAGCAAAAGTTACCAGTGACCATCAAACGTTGGATGTGGTGTGCGTAGGCATAATCAAGGGACTGACCAATCGCATTGCGCATACAGGCCATTTTGGTTTCGCCACTCCAAAAGAAGTTTGGCAGCTTTCTTTCTGCGCCCAGCTCGTTCTTTTTCGGGTAATGAGGCATGTTCGCCCAATAGACGCCTCGGATGTACTCTCGCCATCCTAAGATTTGGCGAATAAACCCCTCAACTTGAGAAATGTCGATGTCCGCGTTGGAGTGAAATGCCTTGAGTGATGCATCAATGACTTCTCTCGGGTGCAGCAATTTGCTGTTGAGCGAGAATGAAATTCGGCTGTGATACAAGCTCCACTTAGCGTCGTGCTGGCCTGTCATAGCATCTTGAAAACGTCCGAATAACGGCAGACAGACTTGGCAGAAATGCGCGAGTAAAGAGAGGCTTTGCGCGCGATTAATCGGCCACAACAATTCCCCTTCGAGATTTCCGATAGTTTTGATGTCATGTCGTGCCAACCGCTCAGTAATATCGCGCACGTCGGTACTGAACATCAAAGGTTGTGGCAGTTGTTCAATGTCTTTGGCTTTGAGCTTGTTACGGTTATTGGCATCGTAATTCCATTTTCCGCCGACGGGTTTTCCGTCTTGCATCAAGATGTCGAAGCGCTTGCGCATACGGCGGTAAAAGTGCTCCATCATGATGTGTTTGCCTTGAGGAAACTGCGATTCTATCTCTTCAAACGGCAACAAAAAGTGTTCCGAATCGACACAACGCGCCACGACCCCATCAAGCTTTAGTTTGGCTAACTGCTCTAGTAAACGGTATTCATCCGGGCGTTGATATTCAAACTTACTTGCACCAACTTCGCTCACGTAGTGTTGCAAGACTTGCTCAAGATCGTCGAAGGATTGTGTGTCATCCAACGTGAGGTGCTGAACTTGGTGACCTTCACTCTGACGCTCTTTCGCAAACTGTTCCATTGCAGAAAAGAACGCACACACTTTCTGAATATGATGCGTGACGTAAGTATTCTCTTGCTTGAGCTCCGCAATCAGGTAAAGCACTTGCTCATCCGGTTGATGAAACCAAGAGTGCTCACTGTTAAGTTGATCGCCCAAGATCAATCGTACGGTTTCAAATTGCATTACGGTTTCTCCGACGACGAAGCTTTGTCACTGCTGCCCATCACAATCGGCCAATCGACCATGTCTACACTATCCAAATGCGCGCCAGGACAACGACCTTGCCACCTATCGATGAACTCCATGTGCGGATCGTACATTTCGGTTTGCTTTTCGAGGTTGAATTGTCGTGAACCACGCGGATCAGCACCAACGCCCGCTAGGTATTGCCAATTTCCCCAGTTTGATGCCACATCGTAATCAACCAGTTGTGACTCAAAGTACGCCGCGCCATAACGCCAATCGAGGCTAAGTTCATGCACCAAACAACTGGCGACTAACTGTCTGCCACGATTCGACATATAACCCGTTTCATTAAGTTGGTGCATACACGCATTGACGATAGGAAATGGCGTTTCACCTTTCTTCCATTGTTGGAAACGGTGCGCGTAAAAGCTAGTGAGTGGTGCTTGATTTTGGATGCCACCGAATCGGAACAGCTGCCGCTTGTATCGACGGGCATACCAATAAAAGTATTCACGCCAAAGCAGTTCGAAGTAAATCCAATAGGTTGAATCATTTGCACCACTCTCCGCTTCATAACGTTTCAACATGGCATAAATAGTTTTCGGAGAAACGCACCCATGAGCTAGCCAAGGAGAGAACTTAGTGGAGTAATCCATGCCATCTAAACCGTTGCGTGTTTGTTTGTATTCACTGGCTAGTGTGGACGCAAAATACTGGCGACAATGTTCAAGCCCGCGGCTTTCTCCACCATGAAACGCAGCTTTTGTGTCAAAGTAATATGCAGTAACGGAAGGAAGATTCACACCTAAAGGAATTGGAGGTAACGAACGGATACTCTCGTGGGGCCGAGAGATGTCTAAACCTTCAACTTGCTTTCTAAACTGCGTGAAAGTCGTAGGCAGTTTGCTCAAGTCAAATGGCAGTTGTTCTTCCCTTAACAGGGTCCGGATTGCTTGCTGTTTTATTTTTACATGAGAAGCGCCTTCAGCTACGCGATCTAACGCTTGTTGCTCATCCGAACCGGGAAAGGCGTCAGCATATATATGTGTGACGCCGAAGCGATTAACAGCATACTTGATTGCTTGATCGGGCGTCAGTTCAACCGCCCATAATCGCTGACCAAGGTGATTCAAAGATCGATTGAGTTCACTAAGCGATGAGTCGAGAAACTGCAATTTCGCGCGCCCGAAAGAGGCTTCCTGCGCAAAGTGATGCAAGTAAGGCGTCATTGAAGGGTAGCAATACAAGCAAATTAACTCGTCCATTTCTACACTGGCGCTTTTCAACAGTGGGTTGTCGTGCAATCGCAAGTCGTTCGTGAACCAATAAAGTCCTATTTTCTTTTTCAATTCGCACCCTCAGATGTTAATTCTTCGTCTACGAGTTCTTTTCACGGAGACCCTGACGTTAAGCCTTTTGATTTACTTGCTTTTATACGAAAACGAGAGTTTGACGATCATTAGGTTACTAACGTTTACACGGAATCCATTTGCTGGATATCTCAAAACACGCAATACCACCAAATGCCTGTACATGTTTCATACTGATATTTTATAAAATTTGAATCCAACGGTATTGATCACGATCTTAATCACTCATTTTCTATATAAACCATGCAAAAGTGATAAAAATTAAAGCGACATTAGTTAATATCCGTTAATCTAAGCCCAATCCCATTTTGCTAGTACCATCGCAGAAATGACCGACGAGTTTAAGAAATCAACCGCTAATTTAAAAAAAGCGGTCCCACTGATGATCAAAAACCATGTTGCTGCCACGCCAGCCAACTACGCGCTTTGGTATACCTACGTTGACAAGACCATTCCAGAACTCAACTTTGAGTTAGACATGGTGTTAGAAAACTACGGTATTTGCCCGCCAGCAACCAATAAACAGCTTTACAACAACTATGTGGCCAGCAAAGCAGAAACCAGCCTTGAAGATCTTAGAACCAATGTAGAAGTTCTGCTACACGAAGTATCCAGTTCAATGAGCGATACGATTTCAGATACTTCCTCCTTTTCCGAGATGGTAGACAAAAGCTTTAATAAACTGGAAAAAGTTGAGGACAATAGCCTAAGCATTGAAGAAGTGATGGTGGTGATTCGTCAACTTGTCGCAGAGTCACATGAAATTCGTCACTCAACAAAGTTTTTGAATAGCCAATTGACTAACGCGAGTGAAGAAATTTCTCGCCTCAAAAACCAACTGGCTGAAGTACAGCAAGATGCGTTGTTCGATGGTTTGTCAAACCTATACAACCGCCGAGCATTTGACAAAGATCTCTCTTCACTTATTGCATCAAATCAGGCAATGACCTTGATCATGCTTGATATCGATCATTTCAAATCATTTAACGACAATTACGGGCACCTTTTTGGCGATACAGTATTAAAAGCCATTGCCCGCCGGCTACAACAAAGCTGTCGAGATGGGATATGTGCGTACCGTTTTGGTGGTGAAGAATTCGCGTTAATTGTACCTAACAAATCTCTGCGAATTGCTCGCCAATATGCAGACACACTACGCCGGATGATAGAAAAACTGCGTATCAGAGATAAGCGCTCAGGCACACAAGTTCACAGCATTACAGCTTCTTTTGGGGTAGCAGAATTTGAGCCGGGTGATACGCCTGAAGCCTTAATCAATAAAGCCGATAAACAGCTTTATGAAGCAAAACAACTCGGTCGTAACCGCGTGATGCCAATTTAAATAAACTGACTAAGCGAAAACGACTTTTACGATGAAAAAGAAAACCCCGCGACGTAAAGTGCGGGGTTTTTATATCCAATCATGAGTATCTTAATCGACGCTGTAGCAGTAACTTAGAATGTAGTCGTCACCATTTTTTGCGGTATATTCTTTATCTTCACTGCATGCCATCGGCTTACCTTTTTTGTCGCCTTTGATTAGGCTTATCCAATGGCGCATCGCAGTTGGTGCATTGCCAGTTAGTTCAGGATGAAACGTCGTGCGAGTTTCCAATTGAATATCGTCAATGTCCACTAATTCCACGCAACCAGTGCCTTTGTGACAGCCAAACAGCACTTCGACATGATTGCCCGAATCATCTTTAAACAAAATCGACTTTGGATCTTCCTTTTCACCAGTGTACGCCACGAAGTGTTTTGGGCTTTTCAGGCCGCTGTGTGTACCGTCTTTGAAATAAGCCAAAACATGGCGGTAATCAATCACGTAACTTGATACATCTTGGTGCGACCCGTTCTCCAATGGGAACATGCGGTCAAGCAGTTGCTTCGCTTTTACTTGTTTCTCACTCTGCTGCTCAGCACTTACCGCTTCGACGGCAAATACGGCTTCAGCGATAAATGGGCGTTGTTGTTGTTGCATCTCTTTTTTATCGAAGTTCAGCATATTCATCGTCATATCCTCGCACTTAAAAACTCGTCCTAGAGTAAAAACTTAAATCCTTTATTTAAGTTTCAGGCAATTCTGTGAAGTGGATGGTTAATTTCCTTGCCTGCTCATTATGTAGACTAGCGAAATATTGACTACAATTTCACAACAAAAATTTTACAATGTGAATTTTACAAAATGTCTGTGTCAAAAAGCCTTATTCGTCAGTCTCATTTTCTTGGTACGAAAATTCGTAACCTAAGAAAAAACAACCATTTAACGATGGAAGATTTGTCTGCCCGTTGTGTAAGAATTAATCCAGAGTACGCTCCTTCGGTTTCTTACCTTTCGATGATTGAGCGCGGAAAACGCGTACCGAGTATCGATATGCTCGAAGTGATCGCGGAAGTTTTTCAAAAAGATCCGGCGTG
>NZ_JADDYG010000201.1:34894-38415 GCF_015163535.1 Vibrio sp. OPT46
ATCTGCCCGTTGTGTAAGAATTAATCCTGAATACGCTCCGTCGGTTTCTTACCTTTCGATGATTGAGCGCGGAAAACGCGTACCGAGTATCGATATGCTCGAAGTGATCGCGGAAGTTTTTCAAAAAGATCCGGCGTGGTTTTTAGATGATGAACCCGAATTAGAAGCCATCACACCCAACAAAGGAAATCGTGGCGGGATTAGTGGCATGGCGTTGGAGCCGAGCTTCCTGTTCTCCAATGATATTCTTCAAATCGCGATACCAGAAATGCTCTCCCAAACAGGTATCACGGGGCGTCAGTTTGCTCATCTCTTGATTCGAGCACACCAAGAAAACCATCAAAACCATTTTCCTGATTTAGAGCGCGCCGCCGAAGAGGTCGGCTTGAAGCGGTTGAATCTATCTGTAGAGGATCTCGTAGACATTGCAAAGAGTATGGGATTGGATATCCGCTGGGTTGATCGAGCGCCACAAGATGTGATTGATGAACTGGGCGTCAGCGCCAAACAGTTGATTACGTCTTTCATGGAGCCACCTGGGACTATTTATCTCAATAAACGAATGCGTGACTATCCAACCCGATTGAAGTATGACTTGGCGGTATATATCGGCCATCGAGTGCTCCATAGCAGCGATGCAATGAATAACGTTTTATCTATCGGGCATCAAAACAATTGGGAGCAAATGGACAGCCCTGTGTCGAACTCTGAACTCAATTCGCAAGATATCCTGCAAGCTTGGCGTGATTTTGAGTCTAGCTTTTTTGCTGGTGCCTTGCTTTGCCCCAAAGTACCATTTCGTCAGTTGCTTGACCGCTCCGGTTACGAAATTGATGTTCACAAAAAGGCCGGCGTTTCTCCTTCCGTTGCAATGCGTCGCATGACGGTGGTCTCGCCTTACCCTCATTGGCACTATTTTGATGCCTATGGCCCCGGCAAGTTAAAAGCAGTGTATCGAGGAAATGGTATTCCATTGCCTTGGGGCAACATGCGCAAAGTAAACGACCCTTGCCAGCACTGGGCGGTATTCCGACGCCTTTCCCAGCCTTTGGATACCAGTTCAGCGCAAATTTCGATTTTAAATGTTGGCGACGAGCCACGTATCTACTGCTGCGAATCGGTCAACGTATTTGACCCTGCGGGAAATAATCGCGTGCTATGTGCCGGTATTGATCTTAACCCTGCTATTTCTGCACAAGGTGGCGATGCCGTTTCCATAGCGGAAGAACTTAAGTCCCTTTGTGTCGCTTCCGGCGGAAGTAGTGTTATTCCTCCCCACATCAAAAAAGACTTAACGACTATCGCTAAGATATTAAACATCAACTGGATAGAGCGCGGGATTCAAACCCAAGCAAGGTTGATCTGCTCCAGAGGGGCGGTTTGTCCAAGACAACCTAGTTGTTACAGCAAGTGCGGAGAAGCTGATGAGACGGGCAGCGACGTGAATATCATCGGGCTTTAGAAAGAAAAAACGCCAATCACAATAAACGTGATTGGCGGTATATACTTGTGAACAATTTGTATTCACTAACAACGTCAGTTGGCTAGGTGACCCTCGGCTTAATAAGGGTCACTCTAAGTAAAGCACGATGCGTGCCAACTTTAAAAAAGCCGTTTTTTAGTAGATCCAGATGCATATCGTTGCTTTATTAACCATTAATTTCGCAAACTGCATTTGCAAAATGCAACATTATGCAAATATGCCACTGAATGCACTGCTAATAACGACTCTCTCAGCAAAGTGTCTGTGAACATATGAAGTCACATACTCTTGTACCTCAATGATGATGAGATTTCGGGCTCCCAACTTTACCATTCTTCTAACCCCTTATTGAAACTGGGTTCAGGCTCATCCGCCATGCTTTTGTTGATACATTCTCTCATCGGCTATTTTCATCATTTGCTCAGGAGATGACATTTTCGGGTCAAATATCGCGTACCCAATACTGGCTTTCAAATAGATAAGCGTTTCATCGTAAATGACGGGCGTCGAGCATAGCGCTAATCGAAGTTTTTGTAGAAGGGACTGAACATTTTCTTCCGTTCCAGGGTGATGGACTACAACTAAAAACTCATCACCGCCCATTCTGGCCACGATGTCTGATTTACGCAGAGAGCTTTTTACCCTTTCAGCCGTAGCGATTAAAACTTTGTCACCTGCGTCGTGACCATAGGTATCGTTAATGTGTTTAAACCTATCTAGGTCAATATTAATTAAGGCGAAGCTATAACGCTTTTTATAACGTTTCGCTATTTCGAACTGCTGCTTGTAAAACTTCATAAAATAGCGACGGTTTGGTAAATGCGTGAGTTCATCGTGTAAAGCTCTGTCATCTGCAATGGTATACAGTCGATAAATGGCGAACAGCGCGAGGCTAAGTGCGAATATAATGGGATAGCCGATTACTCTAGCTAAATGCAACTGATGCCAAGAGATTTGGCGATCAGCTTTGCCTCCAGAGAAAACCACCATACTCCACCCACCATAAGGAAAATGAACCATCTCTTTTGCATATGCCATGCTATTTAAACTTTGCGCGCCAAAGAAAGCATCACCAAATGAGCCACCGCTATCGTAACCACGGATCATTAAAGGGTAACGATACGAGAAATCAATTACGCCGGTTTCTCTCATCAGAGCATCGAAATCAATCACCGCACTGATCACTCCCCAGTAGTCCTGATTCATTGGAGGATCAAGAAAAACAGGCACACGCACGATCAAACCTCGGCCACCTTGAATCAAAGTCACTGGCCCTGCGATGAAAATTTCTTGTACATCCTTGGCTTTTTGCACCTGTACCCACTGCTGTGGCACTGCGCGGTAATCAAGGCCGATTAGGCGCTCATTACCTTGGCGTGGAAATACATGACTAATTACATCATTTTTCGCGATACCGATGATTGTAATATGTTTACTTTTATTTAGGATTCGGTGAGCGGCGATACTCAATTCTTCTTCTTGGTTTTTAGGAAGTAAAGTAATGAGTGTCGCTAAAGTACTGGCTTTGTAGATATCCGCCATAAGTACCGCTTCCAAATTGGAACGGAGAATGGAAAGTTGTTCTTTGGCCTCAACTTGAACTCGCTCTTTGTGAAGCTCTTGCTGGTTTCGATTTAACAGCTCGATAACCCCAATACACAAAGCGAAAAAGGTGAGGAAGAACAATGCAAAATAGCATCGTTTTCTGGGTAAATAACGCATTTTCTCCCCACAACTCGTATACAACTACGAGATTTTTTATTTATTGTTAAAATTCTTATTATCACAAGAATAACCAATCATAATCAGAAAGGTAACAGTGATTGACAACTTTTATGTTTTAGGTGTGAGATGATGCATCAACAAGGCGATTTATTTGGCGGCGATCTATGGCAAGAAGTAGAAAGAGGAAAACTTTATTATGATCCTCATTTTCTTAGCCATCTTGAGGCGGATAATTACTTTGACCAACTTCGAAAGACACTGCCATGGCACCAAGAACACATTACTATGTTCGGCAAGTCAGTACTTCAACCTC
>NZ_JADDYG010000201.1:38425-49014 GCF_015163535.1 Vibrio sp. OPT46
ATTTCTTAACCATCTTGAGGCGGATAATTACTTTGACCAACTTCGAAAGACACTGCCATGGCACCAAGAACACATTACTATGTTCGGCAAGTCAGTACTTCAACCTCGCTTACAAGCGTGGCACGGTGATGCAGCATATACTTACTCAGGCTTAACCATGCAGCCTCACCCTTGGACTCCTGAGTTAACTCAGCTCAAAGTGCGTTGTGAATCAGTTGCTGATGTCACTTTTAATTCTGTTCTCGCTAACTTATATCGACACGGGCAAGACTCAATGGGCTGGCACCAAGATAATGAACCAGAGTTAGGTAGAAACCCTGTTATCGCATCTTTGAACTTAGGTGAAACACGTCGATTTTTGCTTAGAAATTTACATTGTAAAACTGAGATTGGATATGAGCTTTCTCACGGCTCCTTACTGATTATGGCTGGCGAGCTCCAGCATCACTGGAAGCACTGCGTACCAAAAACCGCGAAAACCAAAGATGAACGTATCAACCTGACTTTTAGGCAAATTTTCAACTATTGACTCAGCTTTTACATTCTCAATTAATATTGATGGTAGGTTTAGGTTCAGGACTTCATAGGGAATGGATTTATGCGTATTAAACCTCTTAGCTTAGCGGTCTTACTCTTTTACTCACTTACCTTTGCTGCTCAGGCATCACAGGAAGACGTACCGCTTCTCGATAATACTCAATCAGCGCAGTTGATTCGTAGTACCTACGAACAAGAACTGTTCACTTTCCCGGCGTTTAAAGAGGGCCATTTTGGCTTACGCATGTACCGCCAAACATTAGATGAGAAATATCACGCTGCCATTTGGACCGACATGGCACAAGTAGCCAGCCGGTTAAACCTATTTGCTAATGAAGTCGTTGAACCAGAAGACATCATTCTCTATTCATCTCAAAGGTTGACCACGTATCAAGAGAAAGAAACCGAACGAGGGCAGCGACGCTATACCGTGACTAAACACCATCCTGAGTACCTTTATCTTGGTGTGGATTTGCTTGGCGCAATGGCAAGAGCAAACGAATATGGCCTACAACATAAACAAGACAAAACGCTGAGAAAAATTATTAGGCGCTACGATTTCTCGCGTTACGTTACGGACAAAGAGATGATAGAGGCATGGGCAGCTCAGCTTGCAAACCAAGTCTACTGGCTTCGTCAGCTAGGAGAGCAAGATGTGGTCGAGGAATTCACTCAAACCTTCCGGAACACCTACCCCGACGATAAAGATAAGATGCTTTCAGCTCAGCAGTATTGGAACAAACTCTATGGTATGACGCACATCATCTTTGCCGATTCACAGTATTATCAGGAGCGAGTAAGCGAGAAGAAACACCAATGGATTTATGATTACTTTCGCAACAACATCGACACTATCCTACTGCGCGCCAAAGAAGACGTGATTGCGGAAGTCGGCATTTCGTTTTTGTTAGCAGGCTTGGACCATGATCCGGTCGTAAAGAAGACCCGCCAAGCCATTCGTCATGCAATCAACGCAGAAAAAGGGATGATTCCGTCGGTCGACGGTAACTTTGATCTCAAGTACGGCGAACACCGTAACGTGCTAGCCATCATGCTGCTCGATTGGAAAGGGGTACATAAAGCGCCAACTTATCAAGAGCACCCAGAGGCTTTTAAATCGATACCTTACGGCTTAATGCCCAAGCCTTAGAAATAACAAAACCCGCCATTTAGGCGGGTTTTGAGTGTGGATCTTCAATCTAAATTAGAGAGAGATAAAAATTCCCGCTAAGCAAGCACTCATCAGGTTAGCGAGTGTACCAGCAGCAACCGCTTTTAGGCCTAGACTTGCAACATCTTTGCGGCGCTCAGGTGCCATCACGCCGATAGAGCCCAACTGAATCGCAATTGAGCCAATGTTCGCAAAACCACACAACGCAAAAGTGATAATAATTTGAGTATGCTCAGACAGTGTCGCTTTGTGCTGCACAAAATCGATAAACGCAACAAACTCATTCATCACCACTTTCTGACCAATGTATGAACCCGCAGCTAGAATTTCGTGGCTTGGCACACCAATCAACCACGCTAGAGGTGCAAACAAATAACCAAAAATCGCTTGTAGCGTTACGCCAGAGAAACCAAGTATCTCACCCAAGTTTTCTAGCCCCGTGTTCACCATCGCGATAACACTCACGAAAGCGATAAGCATGGTACCAACAGCAACGGCAACTTTCATACCGCCCATGGCACCGCTTGCTAGCGCATCAATTACGTTGCTTTCTTCTGATTTATCTAGCTCAATATTGTTGTAATCGCTTGGCGTTTGACGCTCAGGAACGATGATTTTTGCCATCATCAAACTACCTGGTGCTGCCATAAAGCTTGCCGCGATCAAGTATTTGAGGTCGACCCCTAAACCAGCATAACCACCAAGCACACTGCCCGCCACTGAAGCCATACCACCAGCCATCACGGCAAACAGTTCAGAGCGAGTCATGTTAGAAAGAAATGGACGAATAAGAAGTGGTGACTCGCCTTGAGATAAGAAAATGTTCCCTGTTGCAACCAAAGACTCTGCTTTACTCGTACCCAAGAACTTCTGGATAGCGCCGCCAATAAATTGAATCACTTTTTGCATAATGCCCAAATAGTAAAGGGCGGAGATAAGAGCACTGAAGAAGATGATGATAGGAAGGACACGGATAGCGAAGATAAAGCCAGAAGAAGCGAGGTCACCAAAGAGGAATTTAATCCCTTCATCAGCAAAGCTGAGTAGCCCCGCGACACCATTACTTAAACTCGCCAGCGCCGCTTGACCCAACGGGAAATAGAGCACCAAAGCAGCAAACCCCATTTGTAGCATCAAGGCGCGAGATACAGTTTTCCAATTAATGGAAGAACGACCCTCAGAAAGTAGGAAAGCACAACCTAGCAGTGCAACAATACCAAATAGACTAAATAGAACACTCATGAGCTGGACCTACTAAACGTTGAAAAAGAAAAAAGAGCCAAAGGAATTGGCAGAAGAAAGGGACAACGCAGCGAGTGATAACTCACTTTTAGATCCAGAATGTAGACAGAACGAATAGTTCGACATCTTATTTTTACCTTATACAAGCAATTGAACGTAGCTGGTCCGGTCCGTGGGGTCATTCACTGCTGGCGAGCATGTTGCTTGGCCTGCTCCATGTGACGGCTTGTATGGGTAAGGGTCCTGAACAACTAAACCCTAATTCCCGCTTAAACGGGACGCAAGTATAGCCAACAAAAAGAGATATTCATCACATTTATTTACGCAAACGTTCAAGCGTTCAAAATTTAGGCAAAAGTACTCTTTTGTCGTCATACTATTAATAAAAGTAAGGGCATAAGGATAGGCGTTGATGGTAAAAAACATAAAAGTGACCAATAAATATGCAATCAAACTCGAAAGAGCCAAAATTCGTCATTTTGCTCTCGCCAACAGGTGGATTTTGGTTATACAATTCGCGTTGCTTCTTTCGAGGCCTCTGAGTATTCAGAGCATCATGATGCCGAGATGGTGAAATTGGTAGACACGCTAGCATGAGGTGCTAGTGCCTTTGGTGTGAGGGTTCGAGTCCCTCTCTCGGCACCATTATCCTTCTTCCCTAATTTTGTTCGAGTGTAATGCAAAGTTCTAAGCAGGCAAGACAGTCTACAGATGCTAATCAACTTCTGAGTGAGCTTGCGGTTCACGCTTTATTACACCTGCACTTTAAAATTCACGCGTCCTCGCATGGCCTCTCCCTTAAAGAACGTAATGACTTACTTCAGAAATGGCTGAAACCAAAACTGAAGAGTAATCGCTATAAGCTGATTAAAAAGCCGTTAAAATCTTTGACTCAGCAGGCAAAAGGTGAGAACGGAAATCTGGAAGCATTACTCGAGCGCTGCGTCGGTGCAGACAAACCCAGCAACCCTCAACCCGATCTAGATAGCTACTTGCTGCTGATCAACGAGATTGAGAAGAAACTGGGGACTACCGTGTTATTATCTCGACCGGAAGACGTCGACTTATCTCACGACCAACACGGCTGTTTGCTGTGTGTGCTTTCTGAGAACTTAAATCAGCACTTCGATGATAATAACGCCCTAATCGCTCCTATTTCGATGCTGTTCCGCGGACCAATGAGTCAACGTTCACTTTTTCTTGGCAGCATTTACGCCAGTGGTACCTTCAATTATGAAGTGCAGTATCAAGACGACCAGTTCGTTCGCATCACATTAGAGTTGGCGTAAGTGTAACGCTAAGAAATAAACGAATCGAAAAAGGCCGCGAAACTCGCGGCCTTTTGCTTATCTAGATTTAAACTTGAGTTAATCGATCTCTTTAAATCGAGCAGTAAAGTGGCGCAGCACTGGTGGCTCGTACTCGAAAGTGAGCCCTTTTAACTCATGTGCACGATTTTTCAGTTCGATAATCGCATCCGCAATGTAATCCATATGATCGTTTGTGTAGACACGACGTGGAATGGTCAAACGCATCAACTCAAGCTCTGACACTTTTTGTTTACCCGTTTCCGGATCTCTACCAAGCAGCAACGATCCTATCTCTACTGCTCGAATACCCGCTTCCAAGTACAAAGCATTACACAATACCTGCGCAGGAAACTGATCCGCTGGAATATGTGGCAAAATCTTAGCGGCATCCACAAACACCGCATGACCACCCGTTGGGTATTGAATCGGAATACCGCCTTCACGTAAGCGCTCACCTAAGTATTGAACTTGGCTAATTCTATAGTGAAGAAAATCCTCATCCGCGGCTTCATACAAACCGCGAGCGAGCGCTTCCATATCACGCCCAGCCATGCCGCCGTATGTTACAAATCCTTCCATGGGTACGCAGCGCGTCTGCACCGCCTGGAACAACTCCTTATGATCACGAATACAACACATGCCACCAATGTTTACCATCGGGTCTTTCTTAGCTGACATGGTGAGCATATCACCGTACTGGTACATCTCACGGATGATTTCCAGAATCGATTTATTCTCGTAACCCGCTTCACGCTGCTTGATAAAGTAGGCGTTCTCACAGTAACGAGCCGAGTCAATCACCACTGGAATATCGTACTTGGTTGCAATCTCGTACACACTGCGCATGTTTTCCATCGACACAGGCTGACCACCGGAGCTATTACAAGTAATCGTGGTGATAATTGCACAAATGTTATGCGAACCGTGCGCTTCAATTGTTGCCACCAGCTTATCGATATCAAAATTGCCCTTCCAATCATAAGGCGTAGTGGTGTCGAATGCTTCTTCCGTTACCACGTTAATCGCTTTACCGCCATTGAGTTCAATGTGACCCGCTGTGGTATCAAAATGGTAGTTCGAGATAAATACTGGCGTTTCGCCACCACGCACCTGACGCATACGCTCAATCAAAGCTGGGAACAAAATTTGCTCGGCACCACGCCCTTGGTGTGCAGGCACGGTGAGCTTATAACCGAAGAAGTGCTCCACTGCATCACACAGGTTGTAGTAATTTCGACTCCCCGCATAGGATTCATCCCCCATCATGATACCAGCCCACTGATTATCACTCATGGCACCAGTGCCAGAGTCAGTCAGCAAATCGATATAAACATCATCACTACGAAGAAGAAATGGATTATAGCCCGCTTCTTTTAACGCGACTTCACGGTCTGCCAAAGTCGTCATTTTGATTGGCTCAACCATTTTGATACGGAAAGGTTCTGGAATACGTTTCATTGTTAATTTCCTTATACGCATTGCCCTACGCAGTTTCACGTAAGACTAAAAAACAAATAGATAGAATGCTTTTCAATGCGATTGCATTGAGGAAATCAACGAGAAGAGATTTTACTAAGAAGAGACAAGCAGTAGTCTAGGTTATACCAGAACGACAGCACCAAACGGCTATCGAGAATATCCTTTATTCTCATCGTCTTCGTCCTCCTGATAAAAATAAAAAGTCAGAAACCCCATGTCTCTGACCTTTTCAATATAGTGCAGTTTTCAATCAATTTTCAGTGAGGTCACCCTCATTTTAAGAAGGTCTCGCCCTTTTCATTCTGCGTTTGATATTACTTTCTTTGACTAGGTAATCGAAAAGTGGCGCGAATAAGTTAGCAAATAGAATCGCTAACATGATGCCTTCTGGATAAGCCGGGTTCAGCACTCGGATAAAAATCGTCATCACGCCGATTAATAGTCCGTATGCCCATTTCCCGTTATTGGTAAAAGCTGCCGAGACAGGGTCTGTCGCCATAAAGAAGGTACCAAACGCAACCCCACCAATCACGAAGTGCCAGTAGAACGGCATGGAGAACATGGGGTTAGAGTCTGAACCGATCGCATTCAATAGTAATGAAGCTCCGATTAAACCGACCAACACGCCCGCAACAATTCTCCACGATGCAATCTTCATAAAGATGAGAACCAAGCCTGTTAGTGCGATCAACAACGTGGAGACTTCACCCATCGAGCCTGGTAAATTACCAACAAAAGCATCTCCCCATGAAATTGGCTCTCCCGTCATATTATTTATCAAAGCACTTTGCCCTCCTTCATACCATTGGCTAAGTGGAGTAGCGCCAGAGTAACCATCAGCCGCAACCCACACGGCACCACCGGACATGTTGGCAGGATAGGCAAAGTATAAGAACGCGCGCCCTGCTAAAGCTGGATTTAGGAAGTTTCGTCCAGTACCACCGAAAATCTCCTTCGCCACAACAATACCGAAAGTGATACCTAAAGCCGCTTGCCATAGTGGAATTGTCGGAGGAAGGATCAGCGCAAAGAGTATAGAGCTGACAAAAAAACCTTCATTTACCTCATGCTTTCGCACAATAGCAAACAGAACTTCCCAGAAACCACCAACGATAAACACCGTCGCATAAACCGGGAGAAAGTAAGTAGCACCAAGCCACATTTTACTTCCCCACCCCGCTTGTGAAACCGCATCTAACGAGCCCCATACCCAACTCAGTTGCCATGAAGAAACAAGCGCTTGCTGAGCTGAGGCTTGATCCATTCCGTACAACAAGGCATAACTCGCTTGCTGGCCTATGTTGTACATACCCCAGAACATGGCAGGGAAGACCGCCAGCCACACCATGATCATAATACGTTTTAAATCGATGCTATCTCGAACGTGAGTCATGCCCTGGTTTACCTTACCAGGCGTGTAAAAAATGGTTTCGACAGCTTCGAAAAGTGGGTAGAACTTGTGATACTTCCCACCTGGACCAAACTTAGGTGTCGCTTTCTCAAAGTAATGTTTAAGGCTCATAACGCTCCTCCTTTATCTAAAAGATGGTACGCACATGTGTAAAAAGCGATCGTTTTTTAATCTCTTCGTCTTCCTTCTTCGTATTTCACCTTGTTCGCCACTCTTCTGTCTCCTCTTTAAATCCGGCGAACAGTTTATCCAACGAAAAAGGGACCGCTCATGGACACACTCGCCATTGACCTAGCTAGATTCCAATTTGCCTTTACTGTCTCTTTCCACATTATTTTTCCAGCTTTTACGATTGGTTTGGCAAGTTATCTCGCTGTATTAGAGGGCTTGTACTTAAAAACGGGCAACAAACAGTACATGCAAATCTATAAGTACTGGCTCAAAATCTTTGCCATCAGTTTTGGTATGGGTGTGGTGAGTGGCATCGTGTTGAGCTATCAATTCGGTACTAACTGGAGCGTGTTTGCCGACAAAACAGGCCCAATCCTGGGCCCGCTAATGGGTTATGAAGTTTTTACTGCGTTTTTCCTCGAAGCGGGGTTTTTAGGCGTGATGCTTTTCGGTATGGATAAGGTGGGTAAGAAGCTTCACTTCGCCGCGACTTGTATTGTTGCATTCGGGACGTTTTTGTCTGCGTTTTGGATACTTTCGGTTAATAGTTGGATGCAAACACCAGCGGGCTACAGTATCAACGAAGCCGGACAGTTTATCCCAGAAGACTGGTGGGCGATTGTCTTCAACCCTTCCTTCCCTTACCGGCTCGTTCATATGTTGCTCGCCGCTTACCTTACTACTGCCTTTGTTGTAGCCGGCGTTGCCGCTTATCACTTACTAAAAGCAAACCATAACCCTCTAGCCAGAATTATGTTCTCGATGGCAATGTGGATGGCTGCCATCGTGACACCAATTCAAATCGTTGCTGGAGACATGCATGGTTTAAACACCCTTGAACATCAACCCGCCAAAGTCGCCGCGATGGAAGGGCACTATGAGTCTCACCAAGGCGCGCCATTGATCCTCTTCGGTATCCCTAACGATGAAGAAAAACGCATGGAATACGCACTGGAAATCCCCAAACTCGGTAGTTTGATTTTAACTCATGACCTCAACGGTGAAGTGAAGGGATTAGATGCTTTTCCAGAGGAGGAACACCCTCCTGTCTCTATCGTTTTCTGGTCTTTCCGAGTCATGGTCGCGCTTGGTTTTGGCATGCTTGTTATTGGTTTGTGGAGCCTTTGGCTAAGAAAACGTCGCAAACTTTTTGATTCGAGGGCACTTCAACGTATTTGTGTGCTGTTTGCCCCAGCGGGGTTCATTGCAGTTTTAGCAGGCTGGATAACTACCGAAGTAGGTCGACAGCCTTACACCGTATACGGTCTTTTAACCACAGCCAATTCGGCATCGCCTATTGATGCCGCCGCGGTGAGCGTCTCCCTGACGGCGTTCATCGTGGTTTACTTTGTGGTTTTTGGAGCTGGCTTCTTCTATCTCCTACGTTTGATGCGCAAGTCTCCAACTCGATATGAAGAAGGTCTAGATAGCCGACTTCCTGATGGCACGAAAACTGATGCCATCACACATTCTAACCATCTAACCTAGGAGCTAACTCATGGATTACGCATTAATTTGGTACGCTTTGATTGGGCTCGCCGTTCTGATTTATGTCGTGTTAGATGGCTTTGATCTCGGTATTGGTATCCTATTCCTCAGCGCTAATGACGATGAAGAGCGCGACATGATGATGAACAGCATCGCTCCTGTTTGGGATGGGAATGAAACTTGGCTAGTTCTTGGCGGTGGTGGGCTTTTTGCCGTGTTCCCCCTCGCCTACGCGGTCATTATGCCAGCACTCTATGCTCCTCTGATTTTAATGCTGCTCGGATTAATTCTGCGCGGGGTTTCTTTTGAGTATCGCTTCCGAACACAACGCGGAAAGTTTTTATGGGATAGCGCTTTTTTCATTGGTTCACTCACCGCAGCATTGATGCAAGGCATTATGCTCGGAACCCTGCTCCAAGGTATAGAGGTTAGTGAACGAGCATACGCAGGTGGATGGTTTGATTGGCTTTCACCATTTAGCGTATTTTGTGGCTTGGCGCTTGTTTGTGCTTATATTCTGCTCGGTTCATGCTGGTTATTAATCAAGCTTCCAGAAGAGCTGATGGGGCGCTATTACGTGGTCGCGCGACGATGGGGGCTAGCGATGGTAGCCTGTATATTCATCGCCAGTTTGTGGCTGCCATTGAGCCAAAATATCGTATTTGAACGTTGGTTCTCATTACCAAACTCGCTACTGTTTTTCATTTTACCAATTATTGCAGCGGCACTTATTTGGCAGTTATTCAAAGCCTTACTCGACCACAAAGCCGTCCGAGCCTACGTTCTTGCGATCGGCCTGTTTCTTGTGTCCGCGATGGGTTTCGGTGTCAGTACATTCCCTTACTTGGTCCCATTCGCACTCACTTATCAAGACGTCGCCGCGCCAGACAAAAGTTTGGCATTTTTACTTGCCGGTGCGGTGGTATTACTTCCTCTGATCATAGCCTACACGGCTTATTCGTACTGGGTGTTCCGCGGCAAGATGAAACGTGGAGAAGGATATCACTGATGAAACTAAAGCCCATTTTGTGGTTCATTGGCATTTGGCTGGCAAGCGTGGTCGCCTTGTTTATCATCAGTTCGTTGATACGAACTGCGATATTGTAGGCCCAGAGTCGACTGCACCACATCTGAAGCCATTGAGGTCTATACTCAAGCAAGAGTAAAACAACGGAGTGTTTTTATGACCTTAAAGCGGTTTCTGGTAACTTTGATTCTTTTGACGGTTCCACTGTTTTCACCAAATGCATTGGCCGTAGACAAGCAGATGTCATCCGCCATGAAAAGTAAAATGCGGTCTATTTGCTCCGCAACAGACGAGCAGGGCCATTGGCAACTTGCTGAAGCAACTCCTGACGCCAGACGCTCACTCAACATGGTGCTTTATCAAATGAATGCCGATGATAAATTGAAAGCAATTCATGAGGTGAGAACGAAAATGGTCGGCGGCACCCATTATGCGTTTGAGTTCGAGTTGCAAGATGGTCAAGTCTGGAATGCAATTGTATTGCACAGTGCCCGAGGCGATTACATGATAGAAAGACACGCCAAGAAAGGGGAACTCTGCCCTAAAGATGGCGACTCCTAATCCCCAGATTCAAATAAAACAAAGGCGACAGTTGCGTCGCCTTTGTTTTATACCGTTTTCGCTTCTATCTTCTCATTCACTTTATCGCAAATGCACTCTCCAATAGGCATTGCAGATGTCGCTGCAGGAGAGGGGGCGTTGCAAACGTGTAAGCTTCTTGCGCTCTCGGCAAACAAGAAGTCATGAACCAAG
>NZ_JADDYG010000202.1:0-1215 GCF_015163535.1 Vibrio sp. OPT46
GACTCTAGTACTACTGTAAGACGTAGCAACAACGACAACAGTGACTCTAGTATCAACAGTAGCTTTAACGATAACAGCGATAATCGTAATCAAAGCGACAACCGTAACCAGAGTGATAACCGTAGCTACGCTGATTCAAGCACAACAAACTCGAACAGCTTTAACGACAATAGTAACTATCAAAGTGACTCGAGCTCAACAAATGTTGATAGCTTCAATCAAGTCCATATGGATACAGATATGGTTGTTGCGAGCTCAAGCCTAATGGGTGGTGTTACAGGTGCATCAGTTATTTATGCAACTAACGCGGATGATACTCGAGTTCGAGTTGAAAACATGAACACCCTTGGTGGTCTTGGTGGTGCAGCTGGTATTACTACCGTTGGTCAGAATGCTGGTTCAAATTCACTTGTACAACAATCTGTTACAACTAATGCAAGTGTGTTTACTGGGGGTGAGTAACCGACTAGTAGGAGAAAGCGATGCGTTTGGCAATCTGTACTTTGAGTATGATAGTTGCCTGCACTGCACTCGCTGATGACATTGCATTATCTGGCGGAGAAGTTAGCTTGGATATCATGAATGAATCAAGAGGTGGACAAAATGTTGAACTCGACTTGGTTTATGCAGAATCAGATATCAATGGTATTTCGTCAGATAATGTCGCGTCAAACACCGTGAGTGGTAACAATATACTATCAAGTGGAGCGTTCGCAGACAGTTCGGGTATATCCAACGTAATTCAGAACAGCGGAAACAACGTTTTAATCCAGAACTCTACCGTCGTTAACCTGACACTCAAGTAAACAATATGAAAGTATTAAATAACTTAATTTGGCTGATGCTCGTTTATTCAGCATCAGCCATTTCATTAGAACTGCTACCTTACCGAGCACATTACTCTGTTCCTGTTAAAAGCTACAAAGAAATAGTGTTCGGTGATGTTTTTCGCCAACAGTATGACTTCAGCTGTGGCTCTGCCGCCCTGGCTTCTCTTCTCACTTTTCATTATGCAACAGAGTCATCTGAACAAGATATCTTCAAAAGCATGTTTGAAAAAGGTGATAAAGAAAAAATCAAAGAGAAAGGTTTTTCTTTGTTGGATATGAAGTTTTACTTGGATTCCATAGGGTTACGTTCTGACGGCTTTCAAGTAGGACTGGAGAAAATTAAAGAAGTCGGCGTCCCTGGGATTACTCTCGTTAATTTCGACGG
>NZ_JADDYG010000203.1:0-388 GCF_015163535.1 Vibrio sp. OPT46
ACTCGCTAGCATACAAGCAAGCGCCAAACGATGGCGCGGGAAAAAACGGATATGAGACATAACAACACTCATTGATTATTAACATACATTGAGTGGGGATTTATATTCTTTACAGCTCAAACAGTGAAATCAGTGTCATAAAATTTATGAAACCGCTCCCAAAAATAGGTCTTTTACTCTAATTAAATGGGAGCAATCCCACTCCCAAAAAACTCACAATTATCAATAAAAACATTAATTTACCTTTTTCTAAATAACGACTTTATGAGGAAAATTGCCCTTAAACGCCCCCCTTAACTCTTCCAGATAGAGTTCACGACAATCAAAGGTTCTAAATTAAATTTTGATGCTTGATACCATCTATTTTTATTTGTGACTCATTCCCAAT
>NZ_JADDYG010000204.1:0-376 GCF_015163535.1 Vibrio sp. OPT46
AACAGAATCGACAGTGGTTGAAGAAAAAGAAAGAGCGGATGTAGGCAGTACTTCTTCTGCTAACGTCTCGGACGAATTGTTGGCGCAAGAAAGCCAAGGATCCGTCAGTGACGGGACCCATGATTTTGATGAAATATCAGCAAACAAACAGAATGCAACCTTAAGTGAAGAAGTAAGTTTACAAAAGGCGAGTAACAGCACACCTTTGGAGCATGATGTTGAAGCTATTGAAAAAGTGAAATCAACATCAATTGATACGAGTAACCCATCAAATACAATGGACGTAAAAAGCACGATGGGCGAAGGACAACAGCTTCTTGGTCGAATTGAACAAGCGAATCAAACCCTGAATGCGAGTAATGCATCCATCGATAGT
>NZ_JADDYG010000205.1:0-206 GCF_015163535.1 Vibrio sp. OPT46
CCCAGTTAAGACTCGGTTTCCCTACGGCTCCCCTAGATGGTTAACCTTGCCACTGAATATAAGTCGCTGACCCATTATACAAAAGGTACGCAGTCACAGGACAAAGCCTGCTCCTACTGCTTGTACGTACACGGTTTCAGGTTCTATTTCACTCCCCTCACAGGGGTTCTTTTCGCCTTTCCCTCACGGTACTGGTTCACTATCGG
>NZ_JADDYG010000206.1:0-344 GCF_015163535.1 Vibrio sp. OPT46
CACTTTTGTAAAACCTGGGATAATTATGAACTGTAACTAGAAGATATCTCATACTATATATTTGCCTTTTGTAGTTAATTTGTCATCGTTTAATGATTGACAGGTGGTATTGTCTCATAGCTAATGTGGTATATTTTTGCATTCTATTAATAGGTGTTCGCATGCACATAACTGTATCTAGTTCTGATAAAAATTTGGACTCTGAACATCACACTTTTGAACAACCTTCCTTGCTGCTTAAAAATCGTATTAAAAGCCCAGAAGCCCAATCCAAATTAAAAATTCTCCGTCTTTCTGATTCAGTACTCAATTGCCACTGTGTATCACCACCAGCCACAATGTAT
>NZ_JADDYG010000207.1:0-652 GCF_015163535.1 Vibrio sp. OPT46
AATGCATGATGATAACAGGAACCAAGTCAGTAATCATCCAAGCCAATGTAACCACTGACCTTTCAATAGATTGTGAATCAGATGTGCTCGATAACGAAGAAAAAGCGTTATGAAAATTCGAAAGTAAAACAGAAAGAGCAAAGCGATACATCAACATTTAATAATTACATTACTAGAAAATAAAACTATCTGAAGCAAAGGTATGCCATATTCGTCGGATAAACATACACCTGACGTCGAAACTATACGTTAGGAATAAAAGAGCCCCTGACCTAAGCCAGAGCTTATGAACATGGGGGATAGGTGAAGTGGACCAATATCCCGGAGATATGAACTTTCAATCCCCCGATACTTTGGTATCAGAGGAATCGACAACTCTCCAACTAGTCAGATTCTCTTTTCTTCAGATGTAAAAAAGCCCCAGCATTACTGCTGAGGCTTTAGAGTATGGCAGGGGTGGAGAGATTCGAACTCCCAACACGCGGATTTGGAATCCGCTGCTCTGCCAATTGGAGCTACACCCCTGTAATTCGTGTTATTGAGACGACGCTCAAATAAGTGGCGGAGTGGACGGGACTCGAACCCGCGACCCCCGGCGTGACAGGCCGGTATTCTAACCAACTGAACTACCACTCCGCAGTGGTATCACTCG
>NZ_JADDYG010000208.1:0-1464 GCF_015163535.1 Vibrio sp. OPT46
GACAAGGTTACAAAGTGGCTTGCTTAGAAGAGATTGCGTATCGTCGAGGGTGGTTAACGCGAGAGCACATTCAAGCTGCAGGAAAAGCCTTATCTAAAAACGATTATGGCCGCTATCTTCTAGAGTTATTGGAAGAATAAATGTCGAATATACCGCTAATATATTTTCAGAAAATGGGTGATGAGCGAGGCTCATTAATCTCGTTAGAGCAACATAAAAACATTCCGTTTGATATCAAACGTATTTACTACATCTTTGATACACAAAGCGGTTTAGCGAGGGGCTTTCATGCACATTACGACTTAGAGCAAGTCGCTATCTGCATGAAAGGTAGCGTGACTTTCGTCATTGATGATGGTACCACGAAAGAGACAGTGACGCTTTCCTCTCCTGATGTAGGACTGCATATCAAAGGCTTAAAATGGCGTGAGATGCACGACTTTTCTGAAGATTGTGTACTAATGGTTGTCGCTAGTGAATTGTATGATGAAGCCGATTACATACGCGATTATGCTGAATTTTTGAATGTGGTAAAAAAAACATGTTGAAAAGTAAGACAATACAACTTCGCCTTGTTCAAGAAGATGATGCAGAGTTTATAACTCGGCTTCGAGGTGATGAAAAATACAATACACACTTGTCTAAATGCGATACGAGTGTTGAAGCACAAAGATTATGGATAAGAGCGTATAAAGAGGACGAGCAACAAAAGAAGCAGTTTTACTTCATTATAGAGAGGCTAGATGGAACCAAATGCGGAACAGTTAGACTTTACGACTTTAAAGGTGTCTCTTTTTGTTGGGGAAGTTGGATCCTGAATCATGAAAAAACACGTTACGCTGCCCTCGAAAGTGCTCTTTTAGTTTATCAGTTTGGCTTTGATGTGTTGGGTTTTGAAAAATGCCACTTCGATGTTCGCAAAGATAACCATGCGGTAAATAAATTCCATGAAAAGTTCGGTGCTCGACTCGTTGGCGATACAGACTTGGATTATCTTTATGAAATATACCCGTCAGATATTGAGCCAATGAAATTGAAGTGTGAAAAAATCCTAGGTAGATAATGAACGTTAATTTTTTAGAGCTAAAGCGCTTAAATGCCGAGTACGAAGACGAATTGAAACAAGCCTGTGCACGCGTGATTGAATCTGGCTGGTATATCCTTGGCAAGGAAACGGAACAGTTTGAACAAGCATTTGCTGACTACTGTGGTGTTAAACACTGTGTAGGCGTTGCGAATGGCTTAGATGCTTTAACACTGACGCTAAAGGCTTGGCGAGAACTAGGCAAAATAAACAAGGGTGATGAAGTTATCGTACCGGGTAACACCTATATCGCGTCGGTACTGGCCGTCACCGAAGCGGACTTGGTTCCGGTGTTTGTGGAGCCGGATGAGCAGACGCACAATATCAGTCCTGAAGCGATTGAAGCGGCGATTACAGAAAAGACGAAAGTCATTTTGCCG
>NZ_JADDYG010000209.1:0-363 GCF_015163535.1 Vibrio sp. OPT46
AAGCCATGTGCGACAGAATTGATGCGACTCAATAAGAGCTTCATCGTTAAGCGCTCTGCTAAAGCGCCTAGAGAAATGATGAAAGCATTGGGACAACTTTCAAGCTATATCAAACATTCGCTTGATACTGGCAATTCAATTTGGATTGCCCAAAAGGAAGGCCGTGCTAAAGATGGAAACGACTTTACTGATCCTGCGATTTTAAAAATGTTCCATGTTGAAGGTCGTAAACAAAAGATCAGCTTTGGTGAGTACACGCGTTCTCTGAAAATCGTTCCTGTCTCGATTGCCTATGAAAATGATCCATGTGACATTGCCAAAGCAAAAGAGCTGTACGAAAAAGCAGAAAATGGCCGCTATGAA
>NZ_JADDYG010000210.1:0-264 GCF_015163535.1 Vibrio sp. OPT46
CTATCGTGACAAAATCCAATATCTTAAAAGAGCTGCTATTGTGCAGCTCTTTTTGCTTTTGGATCATCGTAAGCTAAAACCTCTATTCGCTGTACATTGGGAATGAATGGAAATTTAAAACCATGATTTTTAATTGATTTGTTTTCTTTCGTTCAGCTTTACAGGCAATTGGAACATAGTAGGCCAAATACTCCAAGTGCTGTACAGAAGGTCAAAAAGAAAAGGCCACGAAGATATTCGTGGCCTTTCTATTGCTAGAATTTT
>NZ_JADDYG010000021.1:0-637 GCF_015163535.1 Vibrio sp. OPT46
CGTAGAGCTCAACGAGAAGCTGAAGTTAATGCTCTGCTAAACGAAATGGAAAAACAAATCTTCGTTACAGATATTTATGAGATAGCTGGTCAGTTGAAAGGTGAGTTTTGGCATAAGGGGGCTATCCAAACTTTAAAAGAAGGGGAGAGCTTTGGGGACTGGTATGTAGATTCACTGTCATTTCAAGGGGCTGTAGTCATGCCTTTCGATTATTCAACTCACAAAATGGACAAATCAAGAGCACGACATATCACGGTTAAAACCTCTGACGAAGCAATTGACCGCTTTAAGAAAGCGCAAACATTCCGAGACCGTATTATCGAGCAGAAGATTGGGGAGCTTTCAGAATCAAGTATGTTTGGAGCCCCGGCGCCTACATTAATTAATGACTCTCCCTCTCAAGGTTTAATGTTCAAGTGAGAATTTCATGACTAGTACTAACTTAGCAGAGTATAGACCTGCAACCAGCATTGTAGAATCCAGCGCAAACGAATACGACATTTTGTCAGATTCAATTTCTGGTGATTTAATAAAATACTTTGGTAGTCGTAGTAGCTCTAGTTCACACTTCTTTAACGACTTAACATACGACACTAGAGAACAACTTCCTTGGGCCTTAGGTGGTATCATTGACAAG
>NZ_JADDYG010000211.1:0-749 GCF_015163535.1 Vibrio sp. OPT46
GAACCATCCCCATCGGGGAACAGTTTCTTTGCAATGGCTTTTAAGGCTCTCTGAGGATAATCTGCATATTGATTAAGCTTATCCCTACTATTCTTATTGGCCTTTTCTGCTTTCGCCACAGGGAATCTCGCTGGCCCTGTTACATGCCATGAGATACATTTGGACTCTGCACTTATGTATTCATCGAAGTAGCGTTTTAACTTTCTTTGAAATTCTTCAAACTCAATTTCAACAATTTCTTCCACTGAACAATTAAACGCCTTCGATGGCGCGCTTTCCGAAGTGGATTTGATCAGCTCATGAAGTGAAATCTTGAATGTTCGTAATGCGTTGCAGTAGTCAACTACTGCTTGAGCGGCGTGACGCTCAGGAAATTGAGATTGGCCATTAAAAGCACGCTCAATTGATGAAGGATCAAGCTGGCTCTTATATTCAAGCAGATCCTTGTCTTCTCCAATGTATTCCTCGATTTTTTTATTAACTAAATTTTGCATCTGTAGCCCCCAAGCTATCTATGTTTAACAAATGATTTAACGTATTTATTTGATGTGTTAATTATACTAACAACCCCCACTAAATACCATATTAATACACCACAATAAGTAAAATATACTTAACTAAATTTATTGACTTTGGCCCGGACAAAGACGACACAATAGGGCTCGATAGAGGGTCAGCTTTTTAGGCGAAGCCGTTAAGAAAAGCGATACAAATGCTTTTAGCTCGCCGAAGGCGATTCATATGGCCAC
>NZ_JADDYG010000212.1:0-218 GCF_015163535.1 Vibrio sp. OPT46
ACCTCACGATGTCCAACCGTGATTAGCCCACCTTCGTGCTCCTCCGTTACGCTTTGGGAGGAGACCGCCCCAGTCAAACTACCCACCAGGCACTGTCCGCAACCCCGATTAGGGGTCGACGTTAGAACATCAACACTACAAGGGTGGTATTTCAAGGACGGCTCCACGCAATCTAGCGACTGCGCTTCAAAGCCTCCCACCTATCCTACACATGTAGG
>NZ_JADDYG010000213.1:0-306 GCF_015163535.1 Vibrio sp. OPT46
TCAGCCTACGCACTTGAACCTGGACAACCGTCGCCAGGCCCACCTAGCCTTCTCCGTCCCCCCATCGCAATTGTAAGAAGTACGGGAATATTAACCCGTTTCCCATCGACTACGCCTTTCGGCCTCGCCTTAGGGGTCGACTTACCCTGCCCCGATTAACGTTGGACAGGAACCCTTGGTCTTCCGGCGAGGAGGTTTTTCACCCCCTTTATCGTTACTCATGTCAGCATTCGCACTTCTGATACGTCCAGCATGCGTTACCACACACCTTCAACCGCTTACAGAACGCTCCCCTACCCAATGCAC
>NZ_JADDYG010000214.1:0-4921 GCF_015163535.1 Vibrio sp. OPT46
AGCAACCAGATATGGCGGGTATGGAATCTGGCGGCAGCGACTGGACAAGTGCGGGAGGTCAAGATCAAGGTGTTGACTTCACGGATGACTCTGGCAGCTTCGACTCGGATACTCAAACGGGTACTGACCAAGGCAACGATTTCGATCAAAGCTCAATGTAACCGGTCCTAGACGAGGTCAGTGTCATTGCTGCCCAAACCAAAGCCATGCAGGGCCTACTTTGCATGGCTTTTTTGTTGGGTTTCTTTCTATGAGCTGTAGAAAAAAAACTTGGAAATTGAAAAAAGTATTCTTAGCTAGTTTATACCCAAGTAACCTCGAGATGTTAGGTTCAGCGAGAATGGCTTGGTTTGTAGACGCGGCGGCGATTTAAAGGTCTAGTGGGTCTAAATCAAGAATCGACAACAAAGTATACAAACCAAGACAGCTCGCCCTTCGGGAGCGTGTCATTGACTCGGCTTCTGTATCAAACAACTTGGAAAGAGCTGACTATTACGCTGCGTTGTTTTCCTTGACCCCGAATCAATGACAACGCTCTGAATCCTGCATCTTGAAGTCACTTGGGTATAAGAGTCATTTACAAGGAGGAGCGACATGTACCGTTATGTCAGTTCACCAAAAGCGTCAAAGTACATAGTACCGCCGCCACTGCATCGTGAGTTGTCGTGTATGGATGTGCCGGAGTCAGAACTTGAGATGCGTGAAATTCTGAACAATTGGTTTGCCGATGGATTGGCGCCCATCATTCAGAATGAAGACAATTACATCTCTGCTAATGAGCAACAGCGCTTTGAGCAGCTCAGTCGCACGGTGGGCGTGTTACTGCGTAATAAAGATTACTACTTCGCCACTAAGCGGATTCTTTCGTTGTGGGAGCAAGACTGCTTAGAAACGACTTACGTTAATTATCTGATTTTACGTAGTGAGCGCATACCATACTTCGAATAAGCCCTATTTATAAGCTTAAAATAGTGGTTTACATGGTTTTCTTAGTAACTTTTGACACCTGTATTTAACATTTTTGTAAACATCGTTATATTTAAGGCTCATCGTTGTCAGGAGTTTATGGATGAACCTTACGATATCAGGGAAGTTGCAGCTCAGTTTTGTGCTGCTAGCCGTACTTTTTATGGCATCAGCGGTATTCACGTATCGCAACGTCACTACCGTAGAGCAATACGCCTCTTCGTTACTTAAATCCGATTTACCGACCGTCGACACCAGTCGCGGTATCCAACAGTCCGTTCAAGCGTCGCTGTCCTCGATTCGAGCCTACATGTTGCTAGGTGGCGATGAAGAGGCGAGCGCACGTCTGAGTGAGGACGTGCGTAATATCATGGCATCTACAGACGAGTCGCTTCCAACGTTGCAGGCGTTGATCTCTGAACAGGATTTTCAAGCGATCCAAAGCCAGTGGGACGCGGTAAAAGTTTCTCTAAACAAGCTGATTGAACTTAGCCACAGTGATGAGAACTTACCCGCACACAACCTCTTTATTAACGAAGCGGCACCCATTGCAGAAGTGGCACTTGACCAGCTTCAAAGCTTAATCAACGAAGAGTCAGGAAACCCATTCGGTGGAGACAGAAAACGTCTGTTCAAAGTTTATGCCGACAGCTATACCTCGCTCGCCAATGCACTGTCTGCACTGCGAGATTTCCTGTTATACGGGCAGCAAGATCACCTAGACAAATACCACGACTTGATTAAATACCACAATCAATCTGTGGCGGAAATCGATAGCAAACTCGACAGACTTACTGATAACGACCAATCTTTGTGGTCACTGTTTAAAGAAATGCAGCAACTGTACTTTCCTTTAGCAGAGCAGGTAATTGCATTGCGTCAATCGCCAGAGTGGAACGAATCAAACTTGTTAATGGCGAATGAACTGTTGCCAGCAGCGGATGCACTAGACCAAAGCTTAGAAACGATCGTATTGGCTCAGCAAAGTCGTGCAGATCAAAGTGGACAGGGCATTAATCAGTCGATCAAAAACGTACTCACCACCATGCTGATTGCCGCGGCATTGGTTTTGTTTGCCGCAGTAGCGATTTCAAAATACATGGGCAACACCATTGGTCGCCGAGTGAAAAACTTATCGGAGCGTGCAAAGACGATCGCTTCAGGGGACGTTTCTCAGCCTCCGTTAACTGTTGTTGGGAAAGATGAATTGGCAGACCTTACCGATTCGATTAACCGCATGAACCAATCGTTAGCGAGCATCGTGGCAGGGGTGAGTGAGAAAGCGCACCAAGTGGATACCAGTATGGGGGCTTTGTTGGAATCGGCGCAAGTCACTTCATCGAATGTAGAACAGCAACAGACCAGCATTGTTGAAATGGGAAGCCAATTGGATGAAATCGCTTTAGCCGCGCGTAACACCCTAGATCAAGCCAACCAATCAGTGCAGAAGCTTTCTGATTCAAAAGGCGAGATTGAACAAGGTCGTGATGCTTTAGAGCAAAACAAAGTCACTATGGAAAGTTTGCACGGCAGCATTGAAACCGCGAGTACGCAGGTGACGCAGTTAAGCAAAGAGAGCGAAGCCATTGGCCGAGTTACAGAGGTGATTGAAGGCTTAGCAGAACAAACTAACTTACTGGCATTGAATGCCGCGATAGAAGCAGCGCGTGCGGGTGACCAAGGACGAGGCTTTGCGGTTGTGGCGGATGAAGTACGTATGTTAGCGACTCGCACTACTCAATCGACGACAGAAATCAACGGTATCATCAATGCGATTCAACGCTCGACCAATTCGGTGGTAGAGGAGATTGAACACAGTCAATCACTTGCGGAGCAGGGCGCTGAGCACATTGAAAAAGCGGTAACTCGTTTGCTTGTTACTACTGAGCAAATAGGTTCCTTGAATGAGCAAATGGCAGAACTTGCAGCAGCGGCAGAGCAGCAATCTCATGCGACCAATTCGATCACTGGATTGATGTCCGGTATTACTCAATCAGTGGATGAAGTTTCGAATAACAGCCAACGTGCATCAGAGACATCATTGCAAGTAAAAGAGCAAGTTACTGAGCTGAATCAACAGATGGCAACTTTCAAAACGGCGTAGATAAGGTTTACATCTTTCATCGACTTTTGAACGTTAACCAAATAGTAAAAAAGCCCCAATCCTTTTTACACAAAAAGGGTTGGGGCTTTTTGTTGGATGATACGCCGATATTCGTCTGCTTGCTCATTGGATTTGGCTATTTAAATCATAGCTAAAACCAAATTCTCTTCGCCGAGCCGGAGTCGTAATATGACTCCATCGGCAGCAAATACTGCAAAAGAATTTTTAAACTTTATACCAATCCCGGTAAGAGAATCGTTCGTTACTACGATTGGTATCATCCTTCTAGGAGCAAGATTATGAACAAACAAGTAAGCCTAATTGGTCTAGACAGCGAACAATCAGCACAACTAGCTCAACAGCTAAATCAACTGCTAGCGCATTACCAAGTGTTGTACATGAACTCTCGCGGTTACCACTGGAACATTAAAGGTGCGCAATTCTTCGAACTGCACGTAAAATTTGAAGAGATCTACACTGATCTACAAACAAAAATCGATGAGCTTGCAGAGCGTATTCTAACTTTGGGTCATACGCCAGCGCACGCATTCAGCAACTACTTGGAAGCAAGTGAAATTAAAGAACATCAAAACGCGACTTCTGGTGAGGAGTGTGTACAAGGTCTGGTTCAAGGCTTTAGCGTTCTACTTCTAAAACAGCGTGAGATTCTACAAAACGCGGGTGAAGCAGATGACGAAGGTACAGCGGCATTGATGGGTGACTACATCCGTGAGCAAGAAAAATTAATGTGGATGCTTAACGCTTACCTACAAGGCTAAGCAGCGCATTACCCAAGCAATCCTTGGGAACGCATGAAACAATCGGGAATAAGTCATAAGGGGCACGTTGGTGCCCCTTTTTTTGTTTGCGTATTTTATATGTGTGCTTTATTTGCGTGGTAAGGATTCGAAACGGCTCAATAAATCACTGAGTTCATTAAGCGCCAACGAGGCTGAGTCATTGAAGGTTTCTTGATTACCATGATGCACAAGACAAGACGGCATCTGAGCGTTATACGCTGCCTGTAAGTCGTAAAGGTAATCGCCGACATAAAGCACTTCGTCCGGCATCAAACGCCACTCTTTCGCTAATACCTGCAGAGACAAAGGGTCTGGCTTGGGCGGGAAGCATTCACGAGTGATGACTCGTTCCACTGAGATTTGGTTGTGTTCTAGTTTGCGCTGCGTGGCGATTTGACAGTTGCGCGTCACGATAGCGGTTTTGATTTCATTTTGATGCAAGTGGGCGAGCAATTCATGGCAGCCAATCATTGGAGCAGACTGCTCAGCATCAGAAATCTCGTAATCAAATATCACGTTATGAGCGTGCTCTCGATGATGAGGATGCTCAAGTGCGTCGACAAAATCCAATAGATCTTCACTCTGCGGACAACCTAGCTGTTGTCGCAATTCGCCGAAGTTCATATCAGAACTCACCAAGGTGTTGTCTAAATCAAACACCACGGCTTTAATTTTATCGAGCTGTAAAGGGAATGGAATCATAATGACCTCGTACAACTTAACCGAACTATCGTTTTAAAAAACAAAAGGTTATTGTTAAGTTTAGATTCTTCTGCTTAGATTGTACGAAAATAAATCACTAGTACGTCACAAATTAAATAGTCTTAACGATTTTAGTGTTTGATTACCTTTCCTCAAGACGAAAGATTTTGCCGCTGTCGGTAGAAAAATAGATATAGCCATCGGGGCTGATGGTTATATCTCTTACTCGCTCTCCAAGACTCTCCATCAATCTTTTTGATTCGGTGAGCTTGCCATTATCAATAGAAACCACGTTGATGTGCGCCAGTTTTAATGCACCTGCGAGGATTTTCCCGTCCAATTCTGGGTA
>NZ_JADDYG010000214.1:4951-13317 GCF_015163535.1 Vibrio sp. OPT46
CGAGGATTTTCCCATCTAACTCTGGGTATTTATCACCACGGTACAAAATCATATTGCTGGGTGCGATAGAAGGGATGTATACCAGCTTGGGATCTTCCATTCCCGGTAACGACTTAGCTTCCCCAACGTCCAACGGTCCCCAATATTCTTTACCATGAGAGACTTTAGCCCAACCGTAGTTCGCGCCTTTCTTGATTAGATTAATTTCATCGCCGCCGCGTGGTCCATGCTCAATCGACCACAGCTGTTTTGTTGCTTCGTCGTAAAACATACCTTGTGGGTTGCGGTGCCCGTAACTCCATATCTCAGGACGAGCTTGGGAAGGTTTGAATGGGTTGTCTTGCGGAACCGAACCATCAAGGTTAAGGCGCACAATACTGCCAGCATGGGTTTGACTGTCTTGCCCATTATCACGTTCGCCACGGTCACCGATTGAGAAGTAAACTTTATCGTCTACAAATGAAATTCGACTGCCGTAGTGGCGACCCGTGTCGGTGATGGCATCAGCAACAAAGAGATCGTTCCAACCCACAAGTTGATTGTTTTGCAATTGCGCCGTCGCTAACGCCACCGTATTACCTTTGCTCGTACGCTTGCTGTAGGTAAAGAAGAGTTGCGGGTTTTGCTTATCGGCATTCGGTGCGAGCGCAACATCCAATAAGCCGGCTTGTCCACTGGTGTTCACATCGGGAACGTTAAACAGCTTTTGAGGTTTGCCTTTGGTGATATCCAGCAACGAAACCGTACCGTTCTTTTCATTGACGATAACGCGTTGGTTATCTAAGAACTCGATCCCCCAAGGGATCTGAAATCCATTCGCCACTTCGTTGGCGCGGTATTCGGCAGTGTTGGCAGAAAAGGATAAACAAGCGAGTAGGGTAGCAGCAATCGTTCTCATGGTTCCTTCCAATATGAATCGTATTAATACTTAAAAGCTAACACTAAAAGACTATGTTTGGCAGAGATTCACTTGTATATGAATGTAAAAAATCCCCGATACGAGATCGGGGATTGAATTAAGGCTAGAGAATTGTTTAGTTAGCGAGATTACATCGCTTCTTCGAAGATCTTAGAAATTTCTTCGTGAGTTGCTTGTTTAGGGTTAGTGAAACCACAAGCGTCTTTCAGTGCGTTGTCTGCTAGTGTTGGGATGTCTTCTAGTTTCGCACCAAGCTCTTTGATACCTGCTGGGATACCCACATCTTTCGCTAGAGTAACGATAGCGTCGATTGCTGCCGCTGCACCTGCTTCAGCAGACATGCCTTCTACGTTTACGCCCATTGCTTTTGCTACGTCACGTAGACGCTCAGGACATACTTGCGCGTTGTAACGCTGTACGTGAGGTAGAAGAATCGCGTTACAAACACCGTGTGGAAGGTCATAGAAACCACCTAGCTGGTGTGCCATTGCGTGTACGTAACCTAGAGACGCGTTGTTGAATGCCATACCCGCCATGAACTGCGCGTATGCCATTTGTTCACGAGCTTCTAGATCTTCACCGTTTTTCACTGCTGTGCGTAGATAAGCCTGGATAAGCTCAATCGCTTTAATTGCTACCGCATCAGTGATTGGTGTTGCTGCGATAGATACGTAAGCTTCAATCGCGTGAGTTAGGGCATCCATACCTGTTGCCGCAGTTAGCGAAGCAGGTTTAGCTAGCATTAGCTCTGGATCGTTTACCGAGATAAGCGGTGTTGTGTGCTTATCAACGATAGCCATCTTGATGTGACGCTCTTCGTCAGTGATGATGCAGAAACGCGTCATTTCAGATGCAGTACCTGCCGTCGTGTTGATTGCGATAAGTGGCATCATTGGTTTTGCAGACTGGTCTACGCCTTCGTAATCTGCGATTTTGCCGCCGTTAGAAGCAACAAGCGCGATACCTTTCGCACAGTCGTGTGGTGAACCACCACCTAGAGAGACAACGAAGTCACATTCGTTATCAGTAAGAAGTGCTAAGCCGTCGTTAACGTTGCTGATAGTTGGATTTGGTTGAGTACCATCAAACACAACGGTTGCTACATCGCGCTCAGTGAGAAGGTCTTGAACTTGTTTGACTACACCGATTTGGTTAAGGATCTTATCCGTAACGATCAAACCTTTTTTAAAGCCTTGAGATTGGATGCTGTCTGCTGCGTCTTTCAAACAACCAGCGCCCATTAGGTTTACCGTAGGGATAAAAAATGCACTTGTCATATTGGATAGCTCCGTCGTTATTTTTAATAATCTTTCTTAATTTGCCATTTACTGTCGCACATTCGTTTCCAGATTGAAGTTGATCTGAAGCAAGTTTACCTACTTAGAGGTACTTGCAAGAGAAAAACTGTGACAGTGATCTTGTTGCACTGCGTATAAGTGCAACACTGATATAAAGTAGAACAAATATGAAACTATGGACGCAAACGATTGGCAGAAATTGACTTCTGACGCGGATATATCTCTAAATTCGACTAAAGTATAAAAAATCCCCATTAATAACTTAATTATCAATGGGGATAGAGAAGTGTTTTATAAGATAACTACTAATAATTAAGCTATTTTAATCAGCTTTGATACTAACTTTTCGATACCTGAAGCTGCTTGAGAGATATTCTCTGCCAACATGTAAGCAGGGGTTGAAAGTACGAGGTGTTTTTCATCAAAAACGATGTCTTCGACAGGGCACGTGGTGTGTTCACCGCCCATTTGATTAAATGCTATTGAGACTGCCTCATCGTTGCCTACCGTTCCTTTCACGCCTTGCTCATAAATCATCGGAATAATGACAGGAGAAATACACAGATAGCCAGCTGGTTTTTTCGAATTAGCAAACGCGCGACAAGCTTGAGCTACGTGTGTGTTAATGGAGCACTCTGCACCTGAAACGGCGAAGTCGGTTAAGTTTTTCGCGGCACCAAACCCACCTGGAAGCAGTAGGGCATCGTATTCATCGACGTTAAGTTTGGCGACATCGTCAATATTTCCGCGTGCAATACGAGCTGATTCGATCAATACGTTACGTGTTTCATCCATTTCGTCACCAGTTAGGTGATTGATGACGTGGAGTTGGTCAATGTTAGGTGCAAAGCAGTGCCAAGTTGCACCTGCCTTCTCGATGGCGTAGAGCGCCAACACTGCTTCGTGGATCTCAGAACCGTCGTAAACGCCTGAACCACTTAAAATGACTGCGACTTTTTTCATGTTTGGATTCCTTTACTCTGAACGTTCCTTAGATTGCTCTTCGCTATCTAGACCATGCGTTTCCGAATGTGTTTTAACGTTTTCACTCTCGTTGTCATCTTCATCATAGTAGCGCACAACAAAGGGTGTAAGCATAACACTAGAGGGCAGAAAATGTTTCATATCGACTCCAACGGCTTAATAGAATGATTTTTATACTGATTTTTATAAAACAGTACGTTGAACCTGATCATTTTTGAGTTAAGCTGACGTTTCCTTTGGCATTCGTGAGTGGTAGGTCACATGAAATCAGTGCAATTTCGTTTCACACTTTATGGTTGTATCGCGATTCTCTCTTGGAGTTGTCTGCTTGGCATCGCGAGGTTGGTTACGGAGAGTTTAGGTCCTGTAGGCGGGGCAGCCATGTTGTACTCTCTTAGCTCTGTTTTCCTTCTTATCGTGGTCGGTATTCCAAAGTTGTCTTACTTTTCTCCCAAGTATCTTGCGCTTGGTGGTGCGATGTTCGTCTGTTATGAAATATTTCTCGCTCTATCTTTGGGATATTCCAACTCGCGCGCGCAGGCAATTGAGGTGTCGATTGTCAATTACCTTTGGCCCGCACTGACGGTTTTATTTGCGGTCCTTGGCAGCAATAAAAAAACAAACTGGTTGCTTTATCCCGCAGTTACGCTGGCGTTTGTTGGGGTTGCTTGGACTGTGAGCGGTGAGAATGGCTTATCCATAACTCAGATCATGTCCAATGTTAGTAGTAACCCTCTGGTGTATTTTATGGCTTTCGCTGGCGCGGTTATATGGGCTTTTTATTGCAACTTAACCCAAAGGCAGCAATCTAAACATAATGCGATTACCCTGTTTTTTATTGCAACAGCTGTTTCGCTTTGGGTCAAATACGCGTTTACGGATGAGCCACCAATGACATTCAGTTGGGAAGCGATGGGGTACTTAGTGGCCTCTGCGGCTTTAATGGCTGGTGGTTATGGTTTATGGAATATCGCGATCGTTGGCGGCAATATGGTTTTTCTCGCCACCTTGTCTTACTTCACACCCATTTTTTCCGCTTTATTTTCTTCCATTATTCTTGGCGTAACTCTGAGCCATAGCTTTTGGCAGGGCGTTGTGATGGTAACGGTGGGCTCGCTGATGTGTTGGTTAGTCACCAAAGAGAAGCGCGAAGCGGCTGGGTAAGTTACCAACGAGATCAGAGAATTTAAGTGAGCAACGAACAGATCTCCCTTGCGAGCTGTATTCGAATACGAAGAAACTAAATCGAAAAAATTAAAAAAGCTCCCGAGATTGGGAGCTTTTTATTGAGTTTTAACGGCTCTTTGGTGGCGCTCTAATAAGCGACGTTCAAGTGTAGTTGAAGCTTGAATCTGTGCTTCGACAGTCGCTTGATAAGCTGCTTACGAGTGTGCTCTAGTGTATCAAGCTCCAATGTGTCGTCATCAATATGTACGTCCACATTTACTCGTAGCTCTTGGCCCACCTTCGTTACGCCAGCCAGTTTCAATTGATGCTCAGTTACTTTTTCAATCTCAAGAACATCTTTGCCAACGCTCTGACACAGCTCTTTGCTTGGTGCCATCATTAGTAGTTCACGTAAGGCACCTACTAGCATATCGAACGGTACTTTGAGGAAGTAAAAGCCCATTAAAACCATCATCATGGGGTCGGCATATACCGCATACTCAGAGAATGGCGTTAGTGAAACAGCCCAAGCCGAGATAAATCCTACGGTCACCGCCACACTCAACAAAGTATCCATTTGCCACTGTTTTTTCTCCGCTTCAATCAAGCCTGATGAGAAGCGGCGGCTGCGTTTCGCCATAAACCACCAAGCGTAACCACAACCGATAACATTCACGATGCCGAATAAGGTCGCAATAGAAGCATCGACCTCGCGACCTCCAGACATCAATGCTGATATCGCAGAGTAGAGAGAGAAGCTTACAACCACTAAAATGACGGCTGCTTTTATCGCAATAACGATTGGTTCTAAGACCGCTTTTCCAAATGGGAATACAGATTTTGAAGGCTTGTTAATATAGTAAGAAGCGGCCAGTGACAATAAAGTTAACAGTAAGCTGACCAAAGAGTAAACACCGTCAAACACGATGACAATTGATCCTACAAGCAAGCCAAGTACCATACCACCAGCAGCGAACCCAGATGCCAAAAGGGCTGAAATGGTTAGAATACGGTTTTCGTTTTTGCTTGTCCTGTCACACATAAAAGATGCCTTTGAATTTTAATACCTTACTATTCTTCGCTCATAAGGTAATTTAGGCAACCACAAAGTGACCAGTAACTAATCTAAAAAATTGCGTTTTTATTTATATTCCTATAAAACAATGGTTTACTGTGATTTTTTGGTGTCAGTAAAATTGACGCTCACTGATAAAATGTTTAGAAGTCAAATAAATACTCGCTCAATTTATCTGCTAACCACGTCATTGCTGGATGCTCAGTATGGCCGTTAGGTGAAAACATACAGTAGTCTTCTTGCGTCAATCCGTATGTGTGTTTGATAACGGCGAGCTTCTGCTGACGAAGGTAATGGCGGATTAATGGTTCTGGAAGCACGCCCCAAGCGTCTTCTTCTAAGATGGTGTTCAGCATGTAGTCAAAACTCGAAAAACCAATATATCGAGTCGAGAAAGGTTGCAGTTCAGGGTTGTCTTTCTCATTTAGGTACACCATTAGTGCTTGCATCTGACTACGTAGATCTTCGTCTGAGACACGGCGCATCTTACTTAGGCGGTGTTCTACACTGCATACTGACATCATACGTATCTTGCCTAATGGGTTATATACGATACGAGGATCGTCTACTCGCTCATAATCAACGCCGAAAGCAAAATCTACTTGGTGGGTACTGACCAAGTTGGCTAAGTCGCCACTGGATGCCAAGATTAAGTTGAAGGTTGTTGAAGGAAAGCGGTTATTCAATGTATGAGATAATTCTTGCCAGAGATCATCAGGTAAGGAGTCGTCACGTGCTACCCAAACTTCCGCGTTAAACCCTTCCGAGATTTGAGCGCAGGTCTTTCTGACCCGTTGTGCGATGATAAGTAGGTGTTCGCAATCTTTGTAAATGGCTTTCCCAGCTTCAGAGAGGGTGAGCTGGTTGCCAGTTCGGTTAAACAATTCAACGTCGAGATCTTTCTCTAATGCCTTAATCGACATACTGAGTTTGGTACGATTGCAGTCGAGTTGCCTTGCCGCTTCAGAAACAGAACCACACTCAGCGATGGTGCAGAAGGCTTCTACTTGAGTTAAGTTCATGATTTGACACAACCAATAAATGAATTCAAATAATTTGGGTATTATGCAGATGCGCTCCCAAAGCCATGAAAGATTATCGAAAAAAACGCGAATCCGCCAGATAAGTCTATGGTCTTTTAACGGTTTTGCGGTAATCTATGTGGGTTACAAAAAGTGAACATGGAGGCCACGATGGCACAAGATTGGGACGGCTTAGCAAAAAACTGGGAATCAAATCCAGCAACAGAGCAATTTGCGCAGTCGGTGTTTGAGCAGTTACAACAGCTAACTCAGCTTGATGGCATTAAAGTACTAGATTTTGGATGCGGAACAGGGCAGTTAAGTCAACGATTGTCACCGATGGTTAAAGACATCGTAGCATTAGACGCATCGGAAGCCATGATTGAGGAACTCGATAAAAAAGAGCTCGTCAACGTAGAACCTGTGGTAGATGCATTATCTCGCGGCTTGGTCGCTCAGCATCCGGCCTTTCGTGGACAGTTCGACTTGGTGGTTGCATCATCAGTTTTAGCGTTTGTGGAAGACTTAGACGCGTCATTAACGATCTCGCATTCTCTACTTAACCACGGCGGCTATTTTGTTCATTTTGATTGGATTGCAGAATGTGAACAAGACGGTTTTACCCTTGCGAAGTCTGAGCGTGCACTGAAAGAAGCGGGTTTTACTGAAGTTGAATCGCGACACGTTTTTGACATTACATCTGATGGTAAAACAATGTCGGTATTAATGGGGCTTGGTCGTCGCTAATACCGCTGAATAAAGAACAAAAATTGACAAAAGCGAGCTAACAAGCTCGCTTTTTTCTTATCTGCTGAGGGTATGTGTAACTTTACTTGCTCTAAACAAGTCGTCGTGGTGCATGCAAGGACATACTCGAACAACTAAGTCTTCGGAGGTTATTTTTAGACGATTATCCTGCGTATCTCCTCCAGCACTTCAGGGTTGGCTATTGCGCCTAAATTTTCGACGTTTCGGTTGTTAACGACTTGCTTAACGGCTAACTCGACCAGCTTTCCTGAGCGTGTCTTAGGTATATCGCTTATTGCGTAAATCGCACTAGGTACATGCCTTGGAGAACATGCAGACTTTAGCTGTGCTTTGATGGAAGCGATCATCTCGTCATTGAGCTCTACCCCTTTGACTAATTGGACAAACAGCCATATTTGTTCGTTGCGATCGACTTCTTTTCCTACTGCGATCGAATCTAGAATACCGTCTATACAGTTCACTTGCTGATAGATTTCGGCCGTGCCGATTCTTACGCCACCAGGATTCAACGTGGTATCACTTCGACCATAAAATACGTATCCCCCAACGCGGGTCTGTTCAACATCATCGCCGTGGTGCCAAATATTGTCGAATTTATCCCAATAAGCACGATGATATCTCTCACCGGTGTCGTTCCAAAAGCCAGCAGGGAAGTTGGGTAATGAATTGGCACAAACCAACTCACCGCGCGCTCCCATTACGCTATTACCTTGTGGGTTAAAGACTCGGACATCGACCCCTAACCCTGCTGATTGGCACTCTCCCCGATAAACGGGAGAAATAGGGTTGCCCAATACAAAGCAGCCACAAATGTCTGTTCCGCCAGAAATCGAGGCGAGGTGTACATCTTCTTTAATGCGCTGATAGACATAATCAAACTGTTCTGGATACAGAACAGAGCCCGTTGAGCAAATGGTTTTCAGACTTGGAAATGCATCACTTTTCTGCGGAGAAAAAGATGCTTTTTCCAGCGCCTCTAGGTATTTTGCTGAGGTTCCAAACAGCGTCACTTCGGCTCGTTCTGCGAGGTCCCAGAGCACATTATGAGTGGGGTAAACAGGGCTACCATCAAAAATCACCAAACATGCACCGCTCGCGAGTGAAGAAACGTGCCAGTTCCACATCATCCAACC
>NZ_JADDYG010000214.1:13374-21515 GCF_015163535.1 Vibrio sp. OPT46
GCAGGTCGTGTAATAAAACACTCGGTCGTTCGGTTGGATATCGCAATGCAGTTGATGCTCTTTCAAGTGATTAAGCACCGTTCCGCCGACGGAATGAACGATGCATTTCGGTTTGCCTGTTGTGCCTGAAGAATAGAGCACAAATAGCGGATCGTTAAAATTCACACGAGTAAAAGTCAGCGCTTCGGGGGTGTATTGATTCAGGACATTTTGCCAATCTTGGGTGCAGACATCGCATTCAAAAATGTGTGGTTTAAGGTAGCTAATTTGGCAAACTTGTTTAAGACCATCAAGATGATCCGCAATATGCTGGTTTTTCTTAGACATATCGAAAGTTTTGCCATTGAATGTATAGCCATCACAAGTAAACAGGATTTTGGGTTTCACTTGACCAAAGCGCTCCAAAACGCTTTCGACGCCAAAATCAGGTGAGGTGGAAGTCCAGGTCGCCCCTAAACTGGTGGTTGCTAGCATAGCTATTACCGTTTGAGGTAGGTGAGGTAAATAACCAGCGACGACATCACCTTGCTTAATTCCACATTCTTTCAACCATTGCTGCACACTCGAAACTTCTTCGCACAATTGTTTCCAGGTGTAGGTCTGTTTTTCTTCACGTTCATTTTCAAACCAAATCGCGAGATCATCGGGTTGGTGACACGCGTAGGTTAGCAAATTTTCGGCGTAGTTAATTTGCGCGTTTGGGAACCATTTTATATCCCTATTTTCAACAGGTTGCTGCCAGCGACTTTCTGCTCGCTCTTTTATGGTCTCTCCCTGAGTGCCAATGACGTCGCAGAATAGCCAAACTTCCTGCCAAAATTTTTCTACATGATCGAGTGACCATTGATGCAGATCAGCGAAGCTTTCAAGGGTATTTCCTTGTCGATTAATGTGTTCAATAAACTGTGTAATGTTGGCTTCTTCGATACGACTTTCGCTCGGTTGCCATACTTTGCTGCTCTCGCGCATAGGTCCCTCTATAACAAAGTGATAACAGGTTTTAGTTTGAGAGGAATACACGATAAAGTCAAACAAGCCAGATATTATATCGTGTCATAAAAATCATGCAGTTACGATGAGTTGTAAACAATATGTTACATCGGGATGATGCTGAGAAAATCGCGCAGGGATTGGAAGCTCTTAAGACTACAGATAGGCTTAATGTAAAGGATTTGTTAATGGAGATGAGCCATGACCCAGTATCGTTCTAAACCCGTAAACCAGGAAGGCAGGGTTGAATGGAGCCGTGAAGAAGACGCCATTTGGCGAGATTTGGTAACACGACAAATGGGTGTGATCCAAAACAGAGCTTGTGAGGCTTATTTACACGGTTTGACGCTGCTTGATTTACCTCAAGACCGCGTTCCTCAGTTACCAGAAATTAATCGTGTCTTGATGGAGACAACAGGTTGGCAAGTGGAGCCCGTTCCCGCGCTTATTGATTTCGACCGATTTTTTAATCTACTCGGTAATAAGCGCTTTCCAGTCGCCACATTCTTGCGTACAAGAGATGAGTTCGATTACTTACAGGAGCCAGATTTCTTCCACGAAATATTTGGTCATTGCGCGATGTTAACCAACCCAGACTTTGCTGCATTTACCGAGCATTATGGTCAACTAGGGCAAGCCGCTACCCCAAAACAAAGAGCCTATCTCGCTCGCCTCTACTGGTTTACCGTAGAGTTTGGCTTGGTGAAAGAAGGGGACAAAACCAAAATTTACGGTGGTGGTATTCTTTCATCTCCTGGCGAAACCCTCTACGCATTAGAGAGTGATGTAGCAATTCGCGACCCATTTGAATTACAAACAGTGCTGAGAACGCCTTATCGTATCGACATCATGCAACCGAAGTACTACGTGATTGATGACTTTTCTCAGCTCTTTAAAATTAGTCAGTTAAATTTATTGAAACAAGCCGATCTAGCGATTGAAGCTGGACTGCTTCCTCCACTTTTTGAACCAAAGGAACCTGCTCATGTTGAATGAACAAAAATGCGAAGCTTGTAGTATCGATGCCATTGCACTAAGCAAAGAAGAACAACAATCTCTGCTGCTGCAATTGTCTGATTGGCAGATCATTGAAAGAGAAGACATACCTCAACTAGAAAAGGTGTATAAATTTAAGAACTTCAAACAAGCATGGGCTTTCAGTAACAAAATCGCGGAACTGGCAGAAGATGAGTTCCACCATCCCTCTATTTTGTTGGAATGGGGTAAGGTTACCGTAACGTGGTGGAGTCACTCTATCAAAGGTCTGCATAAAAACGATTTTATCTGCGCATCAAAGTGTGACTCGCTAGCATCGGCAGAGTAGGACATTACCTCATACAAAAAACGCCCGGCTTATGTCGGGCGTTTTGGTTCTAAATGACTTTTACATTACTTTATAGATTGATTCGGAAGACGGATGTCGTGCCCGATACCTCATTGCCAACGACGATAAAATGACCACCGTTACGGGTAAAGTAATTAATGGACTCTGGACCTAAATCGCCTGCTTTTGGATTGTATGTGTCATTCATGCATTCGCCATCTTCGACTTCTGTACATACTGGCTGATTGTAATCACGGCGGCTTACGTAATGCATAAACTGCGCTTGTTTCGGGTCTGTGATGTCATAAATCATGATACCGCCTTGACGCTCCAAGCCGATAAACGCGTAATGACGACCGTTAATTTGTGCTACTTCAATCGCCTCTGGCTCAATACCTTTATCATCACTTCGGTCATCGCCACTATTATTGTTATCGTTGGTGCTGTTGAAGTTCTTGCCTTCATTCAGCAGCGCGATAGTCGCGAAATCGTCACCACTATCGAAGACCAACTTGCCGTTTTCATCCCAAATCGAAAATGAACGCGCGCCAAATGATTGAACATTCTCTTGTGCAGAAAGCGTTTGTTCCGGCTTAATCACTTTTAAACGCGCGAGTTGTTTGTTGTCTTTTAGTGCCTCTGCCAATGGGTGTTCTGCTGCCACTTTCAGCTTCTTACCGCGCACTTCATCAATATGGCTTAAACAGGTTCCTTGCTCAGATGTATATTCATCTGTACCGAGGTAATCGTCTTCATCCCACATAAAGCCAGCTTTGTCGCACAGTTCTTGAGTGGTTTTGAATCCGTACTCACGCCCGTCGCCTTCATTTGCCGATACGATGTAAGTACTCCCATTCACTGAGTAGCTGTCGATAGTGTCAGGCATAAATAAGCCAACCAGTTGTGGGTAGCTTTTCAAGTTCCCAAGGATTTTGTCTTTGTTGGATGCATCGAGTTTAGCGCCCGACCAAGACTTCTCACCCAAGCCAACAATTCGCTCTACTGATTTGCTCTCTGGATTGACGATTGCCATGGCGTTATTTTCTTGTAGCGCGACATAGATTTTGCCGTTATCTGCAAAAGTGAGGTATTCCGGCTCTAGATCTTGTGCGATGGTGGCGTTTGCCCCCGAAATACGCACATTCTTTGGAAGCTCTGCTTTTCGTGAATCATCAAATTCGTTAAAGCCAATTTGTGACACTTCTGCTTGAGTAACACCAAGGCTCAGATCGATCAAAGTGATACTACCTTCAGGGTCAATGCTGTAATCGCTGTTTGGTTCTCCTTCATTAGCGGTTGCGATGTATCGGCCATCTTTCGAGAAGTCAACCATGTCTGGCAATGCGCCTGTTGGAAACGTCATGACTAATGACAAATCGTCGGAGCGGTACAAGCCAACAATACCATTCGCTTGTTTATTACTGTTTTCAATCGCAACAGCTACCAAACCATTGAATACAGCGACACTGTTTGCTGCGCCAATTTCAATGCCCGCTGCTTCGCCAGCGCTGTTGAGATCAATGAATGCGCTTTGCGTTGGTACGCCGTTGTCATCCATAGAAAGTACATCGATACGTTTTGCTTGAGCATTCACCACATAGAGCTTATCTGTACAGGCGTCATAACTCACGATTTCAGCTGCCGATGTATCGAATGGAGCATCAGCAACGGATGTCCCGATAAACGTTAACCCTTGAATTGAAGTTTCCCCAGTAACGGGCGCAGTGGTAGGTTTGCATTGTGTAGCGAATGAAGCCACGGTATCTTCGGGTTGTGATGAACACGCGATGGCAAGTGATGACAATGCGAGTGCACCGATTGCCTTTAAAGGGGTGATCATGATATCTCCTTATCAATCCGATAGGTTGTCAATCAGCATGGGTTTTATGCTGCTGTCCATTTCCGCAACTGGAATGATAGAGCGCTGAATGACGTGTGATTTGGTAAGGCTCTGAATATATGTATGATTGATGACTCTTATATTGGCTTTTTATGAAACTAATGTGTCATCAATATGATGAAGTAGGGATAGAGGAATAATGGAATTAAAATCGTTTTTAGATTTATTGGCAGCGTCACCAGAGCAGGTCGAATTTGAAGCAACGATGGCGGTGATCGAAGATAACTATACGTTTGAGCCAACCGCTTTTGTAAATGGTGAGACACAAAACAATGCAGGCGAGAACAACGGTTCGTGTAAGATCTTCGCTTTCGGTTTGCTAAACAACCTAGACAAAGAAGCGACGCTAGCCTGCTTTGGCCGTTTTTATCGTGAAGATGTATTGCAGTATCCAGAGAACAGCGATCACCAGAATATTCGTAATTTTATGGTGACAGGGTGGGAAGGCATTAAGTTTGAAGCGTCCGCTTTAACCGCTAAATAAACACCAGTCAGAAAACGATGATCAGTAAGCCAGTCGTATTACGCGACTGGCTTTTTTTCTAGACATTTTCGGCACAAACACAGCTGGTTGGCGCTTGGCTTGGGTAAATCACGGGTTTCTATAGTAAAGCACCAGCATGTCTCTTTGCCTGCGGCGATATCACAATGGGCTTGAGTCCCGCACTCAGGACAACTGTGCGTTGAATCTTCTCCTGCGATTTGTTCGATAATCGCATCTCGTTGGAGATCGGTTTTGTCTTTCCATTGGATGATTTCATCCATCGTTCGGTGACAACCAGAGCATATTCCGGCGTTATTTTTACATGCAGCTCGACAAGGTGACTTCATTGCTTTCTCGTTCTCATTTTTTATGCCGCGTACTCTAGCATAAAGCGAGTCAAGGCCGCCAAAAATAAACGTGACTGCGATTTGCTGGTGAGGAGGGAGAACCAGTGTTACCCTTGGACGAGTTACCTTAACTCTCTGTCACTTATGTTAGAAAAAGAAAACCTCATTAAACTCGCTAGAATGCAAATGCCATTTGGGAAATATGCAGGGCGAGTGTTAATCGACCTGCCTGAAGAATACTTACTGTGGTTTGATAAAAAGGGCTGGCCAAGCGGCGAGCTAGGGGATTTGCTCAAGCTATGTTTAGCGCTCAAAATTGAAGGCTTAGATAGTGTCGTGAAGCCTTTGAAGCGTATGTAACTAGCCACAGAAACTCCCACTCTTAATGAAAAGACTTATTATGAATTTTGATATCGATGCACTGAAACATCACCAATTGGTCGAAGATGGTAAACTAGAGGGATGTTACATTCATCAGCCAGCTCAAGGTAGCCAACACAATGACAAAGCTGTTTTGGCAGAGCGCCAAGCGTTGGAAAAGTTGGGATATAAGGTAATACAGGTTAAAGCTAAAGGCGGGACAACAACGTTTGCTGAGGCGATGCAAAAGCTTGCGAAGGAAACTGGTCACCTGCCTAAGGAGTAAGTGAGTGTAACCTGCCACAGCCTTACAAGTTCTCCCACCAGACTATTTTTTCATTCAAAAGAGCCAGACCGTTAGGCTGACTCTTTTTGGGCCATTCAGTCCTAGCACTGTATCCTTTTGGTGTGTGTACCAATTAGATTATACCGTTTACAATTGAGAACGCTTATTTAGAGAAATAAGTATCCACGCAAATGTACATGCTTTATCAGTGATTTAACTATAGGAAATCTAGAGAAAGGATTAAAGAGTAGATTCTTCAGGATCTGCGTATAAAATAGAATCAAGAGCCCAATCGGATAAATCATAAGAGAAGGACTCTGTACCATGAAGCATTCCCCACATTGAGTTAATATTTCTTATATCCCAATTGCTTATGTCCTGATTAAAAGATTTGGCTCCGTAGAACATAATATAAGTACTATTCACTCCAGTAACATCCCAGTTGGAGATGTCTTGATTAAAATTCTCTGCTTGATAAAACATACCTTTCATGTAGTGCACAGAACCCGTGTTCCAAGATGAGATATCTCCATTAAATTTACTCGCTCCATGAAACATATACGACATATATCGTACACTAGTTGTATCCCATTCTGATAAGTCTTGGTTGAATTTTCTCGCCAGATAAAACATGTAGGACATATTTTCAACATTACTTACATCCCAGAGATTTATGCTATGATCGAATGATACAGCATTAGCAAACATACCTTCCATAGTCTTGACTTTGCTTACATTCCAGCTTGAGATATCCTGATCGAAAGACTTTGCCTTAGCAAACATTCCATTCATATCCTCAACCTTGCCAACGTTCCAGTTTGAAATATCTTGGTTAAAAGAGCTAGCACCACCGAACATAGTTCTCATATTGGTCACATTGGAGACATTCCATTTTGATAGGTCTTGATTAAAAGAGTCTGCTTTCCAAAACATTCCCGCCATGTTGGTTACATTACTAACATCCCAATTAGAAATATCCTGGTTAAAGGAATGCATTTCATAAAAAAGCTTACTCATATCTGTTATTTCAGAAGTATCAACGTTTGATATATCCTCCTTGAAGTAGAGCATCGCCTTAATATCATCGACAGTAACCTTCATTGGAAGAAATTTGGGTCTATGCTCATCCGTCAGCGCTGAAGTCATTTCATCATCATCGTAATTGAAAGTCATATAGTTGGCCACATTCAAGACATTCCAAGCACTCAAGTCCTGATTAAAGGTCCTAGCCGCAAAGAACATGGCTGTCATATCCGTCACATTACTAACATTCCACCCCGATATGTTCTGGTTGAAAGAATGAGTATGGCTAAACATATTGGTCATATTGGTAACGTTACTAACATCCCATCCAGAGATATCCTGATTAAACGCTTTAGCATCATGAAACATATAGGACATGTTAGTAACGTTACTAACATCCCATCTAGAGATATCTTGGTTAAATGTATGCCTATGAGCAAAAAGTCTACTCATATCTTTAATTTTAGAAACATCTACCTGAGTTACATCTCTACCTGCTTTGATCATTTCAACCAATTCTTGCCGCATAAGCGGATGTGTTGGGGTAGCTTCTTTTTCGCAGCCTGCCAGTAAAAATAATCCTATCAAAAGAATTGGCTGTAACTTCTGCATTATCTTCCCTTATTCAATAAAACTTAACCTGTTGTATATTATGTCTATTCTACTATAAAAAACAGACGAAGCTTTCCATATACAAGGTGCCCCTCTAAATTTTAGTTGACCACTACAACACAACTGTTCAGCATATGTTTTATTTTTAAACTCCATATCAGCAATGGCTAACATACTTACAGTATCTGTTTATATTAGCCTCAATGTTGTTTCTAATGACTTATCCCCAATCATCAAATGAATGATTGGTACGTTCACGTCATTATGTTCCAGTCATACTGCAAAAGTGCTTCTACCGATTAGTATGCTAGGATGCTCACCATCTTTTAACCGCAAAGAATTTTGTTAACTGTCCATTCTTCTTCACAATATCACGAACTTGGATGCGGTATATCTCTAGTGTTGTCATTCCACTATCCAAGAATAACCTCATTAGACAAGCATTTAGCTCTGGTATTTAGGTAATGACCTTGAAGAGTCAAGCTTTGCCTTTATCCTCGGTGAGCGTGGGTAGTGCCATGTGTGTTATTTCCTGTTTTACATCAAGAAACACACACGCTAGCAGTGGCAAGCTAAGAAATCAGTGATCTAGATATTGGTGTGATTGGCTTTAAGGGAAAACTGAATGATTGTCATTGCTCATTCATTTGCAATGAATAAAAATTTTTTATAGGCCAAAATTAAGTAACGTCAGGCGGAGCATGTGAACTAAAACGCTAATAAGATGGTACGCCCCACACCTGCACTACACTCAGCTATGTCGCTGAATATTGGGAGGTGCCATCATGTCGGCAATCAAAGTTATTGGAATCGAT
>NZ_JADDYG010000215.1:0-1549 GCF_015163535.1 Vibrio sp. OPT46
CTTCTAGTGGAGTGTCGTTATCAATAGCCTCTTGTACATCAGCAACAACTTTCTGAGTATCTTCAGCTGGAATCGTTACGTAGATAACATCACCCGAATCATTCTCAGGATAATTTGGGTTCGCCGCGATTACATCTTCTGTTATTGCTTTTGCAGCAACAGCTACAGCTTCAGGCGAAGCTGTTGGGTTCGCTTTGATGATATCTGATACAACGTTTGCTGTTGCAACTAGCTGAGTAGCAAGTGCGCTGTTACCACCCTCACTACCAAGTCCTGCTACTACAGATTCTGTATCACGAAGGATTTCGTCAACTGTTTTACCACTTGCATTGATATCGATACCCAAATTCTCGAATACTTTTTCAGCGATATCAGAAGAGTATACTTCACCATCTTTTAAAGAGTTAGCAACCAAAGTCGTAAATGGAGAGCCTGTTACCAATGAATCCGTCTGGGCTAGGCCTTGAGGGATTTTGTAGTCAGATGTAATAGGTTTACCATTTGACGCGTCTTTACTATCTTCTGTGTGCGTTAATACGAAAGCACAATCACCTGGCGCATTTACAACGTTGATATTTTCAAAACGCGCTTTACCAACCATACCTTCATAGTTTGTTGTATTTTCAATAGCGTCGTATGTCTCACCACCACATACTGCTTGAACTTTCATGCCGATAACAGCTGGGTCATAAGCCTGAACTGAGTATCTTTTTACCTCAGGATCGCTGTCACTACCACAACCTGCTAGTAGGACTGCTGCCACACTTGCCGTTAAAAGTTTGATTTTCAAAATTAGCTCCAATATTTGTTGTTATATCCGACCGCAACAGGAAGCATAACGGCAGTTGCATATAGTGTAAATAGGATGCATACAACTTTGGCATGAGTTTTTTCACATTCTTGCCTGTTTGCTTGTGCAAAATCATGCATTCATCTCATTAACGTTAAATAGACACAATTTTGTCATGTATTCGTCAGTATTTTTTCAAGTAACTTGTTGCCTTTATTGCAACCAGATGGATAATAGTTGACTATTTTTTGTGGGTCGGATTTTCACACCTTCATTAATGAAACTAAGAGCTCTAAGTCGCTAGCAGCCATTTGGAGTGTTTATTACACAAATAATTCTGAATGGACTCGCTTTCTAAAGGCTTAAAACTGCAGTAAATCATCAATATTGATGAAATGCAGTTCAATTAGAATGAATCAATTTCAGTCGGCAAACTTTCTTTCGGTAGTTATAAACCAATGAACACATTTAATAAATTTTTGGGGATATCAGTACTTCCTATCCTTCTTACAGGGTGTACTTTGCCTGGTAGCCACCTTTCGGTCAGTGACAAAACAGTCATGAGCACTGAATCGAGTGATATAGAGTCTCAGGTTACCGTTTATCCCTTAACTTTGGAGCGCGTAACGTCTTTAAATTCAGTGGACCCTTTTTCAAAACCAAACCCAGAGTTAGATATTGAAATCGCAAAATATGAATACGAAGTAGGACCTGGCGATATCCTAAATATCACTATTTGGGATCACCCAGAGCTAACGA
>NZ_JADDYG010000216.1:0-206 GCF_015163535.1 Vibrio sp. OPT46
TTGTAGCACGTGTGTAGCCCTACTCGTAAGGGCCATGATGACTTGACGTCGTCCCCACCTTCCTCCGGTTTATCACCGGCAGTCTCCCTGGAGTTCCCGACATTACTCGCTGGCAAACAAGGATAAGGGTTGCGCTCGTTGCGGGACTTAACCCAACATTTCACAACACGAGCTGACGACAGCCATGCAGCACCTGTCTCAGAGTT
>NZ_JADDYG010000217.1:0-1883 GCF_015163535.1 Vibrio sp. OPT46
AATAAGAATAGTAGGGATAAGCTTAATCAATATGCAGATTATCCTCAGAGAGCCTTAAAAGCCATTGCAAAGAAACTGTTCCCCGATGGGGATGGTTCAGTTGTCAAAATGTCATCAGATAACCCGGTTGAGCAATTAAGAATTAAAATTAGTGAAGCGGAAACAATGCATGGCTACATGAAAATAGCTAATCGTTTAGTGCCAGCTGCATATAAAGCGTCTGAAAATGGAGAGCTTACAGATAATAGTGCTGCTGTACTTGAAAACAAGATGCTTGAACGTGGTATACCTCAAAACCTCCTTAAAACGTTTTTGGAGCCAAATCCAATAGTAAACACTTGGGGACGATTTAGCTTAGCAAACTCAAATGCTAATATCCGACGATTAAAACAACGTTTAGTCGAAGCAGAGCGAGTCGAAGAAAGTCGAAATTCAAACTCATTAGAAGGTGAATTAGAAAATGGAATTAAGCACGGGGTTATTGATGGGCGCATTGGTATTTGGTTAGGTGGTAGGCCACCGAAAGAGGTTACCCAAAGACTAAGAAAGTTTAGCTTCAAATTCTCACCAACCCGAAATAATGCATGGGTTCGCGCTCATACTGTGAATGCTGAGGCGGTATTTAAGAGAGACGTAGTACCATTTCTTGAACAGCTAGATCCTCAAACATTTGATTAAACGCTCTCCAAGCGAAAAGCCCTTGCTTACAAAGCAGGGGCTTTTTTTTGTCCGTATAAATTCAATAAAAGAAATAGAGACCTTGCAAGAAAATTTCTCTCCACTAATAGGGGATACCCCTAGTCGCCACCGAGGCCCACCCGCCGGACTTACCCCAGCATCACTAGGGCTCGTCCCTCACCAAGTTCTGCCGCTCAAGGCTGTTGTCCACCAGCGCTAGTACGATGCCAACAAACCCCCGTTGTCACCGTCCTAGCAGAAAGCTGGTGGCCACATGAATCGCCTTCGGCAAGCTAAAAGCATTTGTATCGCTTTTCTTAACGGCTTCGCCTAAAAAGCTGTCCCTCTGTCGAGCCCCATTGTGTCGCCTTTGTCCGGGGTAAAGTCAACCAATATAGTTAAATATATTTAACTATATTTAATGTTTAAATGTGGTATTTTATGGCGTGTTTTAGTATAATTTCCTTAGTTGCTTATGTAACTATCTATTTTAAAACAATTGCTTGGGGGCAATATGAAGATTTCATCATTCGATAAGAAAGTAGTCATTTCATTACTTAATCAGCTGACACCCGAAAAGACTGAAACATCCACGGAGAGAAACGGCGAAATAGACAAAGTAGCCCTAGCTGTTCGATTAGGGAAAATCCGATTCATTAAACAAGAAGACCAGTATGTAGATTTAAAAGCTCTATCTGGTGACCTATTTGATCCTGATGTGAACATCGATATAAGTAAAGAAGAACTTAAGCGAAGTGAAAGTGCTTTTAGAGTGCGTGTTCATCGTGAAGGTGTTTGGATTGTCGAATCGCAATATTGGACCGGGAGAGCTTGGGAAGGTATCGAAGGTATCTCAAACAATGTTATTTGTGGCTTTGTAGGTGATGACTTTGTTGGCTCTGGATACGAACTGGATTTAGGTCGCGAAGCACTTACTGCATACAATAGCCAACCCCTAGACGCGCTTGGCTTTGTAATTGATCCGTTCCGTCAAGAATAGTAATCGGTAAATCTAACGTGTATAGAGGGCTCAATGGCCCTCTTTTTTAAAAAGTTGCTTGGGGGCAGTATGGACAGAATCGTAAAGATCAACGAAGAAAAGAAGGTACAAGTAAAAAAAGCACTTACACTAGCATTCAAGTGCGTAAATGCTATTCAAGGCAAACGTCTTAGAAGCATCCGAACCCAACCTATTCAGAGCAAAT
>NZ_JADDYG010000218.1:0-568 GCF_015163535.1 Vibrio sp. OPT46
ATACGATCATGGTTGGGTCCTAATATTGATTTGTAAGTAATCTAGCGCATAACAAGTGGTCAATCAATGGGTAAGTAACGAGTTGTTAGAAACGTTTTTGGTAGTGTTCGTAATACGGTTTGAGCATAAATTTACGGATGACTCTGACTTATTCACAATGCTTGCTCGAATTCTAGACAAAAAAACCTTATAAAAATGAGTGGTTAGTAACAAAAGTTGACAAACTATAGATGGGTGTTTATTGTTTACGCAAATTAGTTAGTAACAAAAAGTTATATACCCAGGAAGGGCATGTAGAAGGGCACCTAATGACCACCAAACTATTTTCTTCCCGCATCATTCAAAGCGCTTTGGATTTCGATGTCTACAAAGTCAATATGATGAGTGCTGTAACAGCGCTTTACCCTGATGCGATGGTGTCATATAAGTTTATCGTGCGCAGTGAGGAAGACCTTTCTGAGCTTTTGCCTGAGGTAAAAGCCGAAGTCCTTAAACTGCAAGATATTCAATTTACGCAAGAAGAAATTGAATATATTAAGCGTGTCGCGCCTTACCTGAATCCTGACTT
>NZ_JADDYG010000219.1:0-298 GCF_015163535.1 Vibrio sp. OPT46
AGCTGAGATAACTCTCTCCATTTTGAGTTGGCAAGTAAGTAATATCAGCAACCCACAGTTGTTCTGGCTTCGTTGGTGTCAGCCCATCTTTCACTTTGTTTGGGTGACAGAAAAATCGATGACGGCTGTCAGTCGTTCGGTGATAGGCTCGTCTTGCTCTCACTAACAGCCGATGCTTTCTGAGAAGTTCAAAGAGCTTATCGCGACCTATTTGAATGCCCTTTGTTGCTGCTAAGAACTTCAGTTTACGCGTGCCAATGCGTGGCTGCTTCAGCCTGACTTCACGGACAAAGCCAAT
>NZ_JADDYG010000220.1:0-310 GCF_015163535.1 Vibrio sp. OPT46
AAGTTCTTTGATGAGCACGGCGTAGCAAACTACCCTGCACGCTCTTGTGTAGAAGTGGCTCGCCTACCAAAAGATGTTGGCATCGAGATTGAAGCAATCGCTGTTCGCAAATAATTGCACTTGCTGACAAACATAAAAAAACGGGTAGCTCAGGCTACCCGTTTTTTATTGTTTTCTCGTGATGATATCGCAGTAAAACTTAAGCAGCGTTGCGCTGTTTGACTTCTTCATCTAACGATTCAAGCTTCTCTTTCATCTGTTCACGACAGATATTCGCTAACTCGCGAATGCCCTCTTTACCATAGCCTTC
>NZ_JADDYG010000022.1:0-576 GCF_015163535.1 Vibrio sp. OPT46
GCCCTTTCGGAAGGTTTTTGCTAGCGAGATCATAAAACTTATTTTATTATACGAAAAAATGGCGTTTTAAAGATAATATTCTCGCACTTTATGCAAGGAAGAATCAGTGTTATTTTGGTATCTAGGCGGGTAAATCACTGTAACTTTGCTCTGAAAAAGAATCATAAAAAAACCATACAATTATTACTTTTCAGTTAGTTACTATGACAATAACATCGATAAAACGCGACTTGCTGTATGTGACTCGTTATCTAATTCAGTGATACAAACTAAGTACCCATATGACTGAAGCAGTCTCTACTTAGATAACGATATAGAAATTGAATTCTCATCTATAAGGACTAGCTGACTATGTACGCGCTAAGTAACTGTAAAATTTATACCTGTAGTGATGTTCTTACCGATCATGCGGTCATCATCGAAAACGATCTTATTCAATCTATTGTGCCGGTTTCTGAGCTACCTCAAAGCATCGAACTAAAAGACCTTGCAGGCGCTAATCTAAGTCCAGGCTTTATCGATCTGCAGTTGAACGGTTGTGGCGGTGTAATGCTAAACGATGCAATTACCCCTGAA
>NZ_JADDYG010000221.1:0-384 GCF_015163535.1 Vibrio sp. OPT46
AATCATAATTCTATCGAGATGAGTAAATTAGGAGAAGTAAGTAAATGGCACTATTTGACAGAGAAACGAGAGAGTTGATAGAAAAGTTGATCAATCAGGTTGATGTTGATCTTCGAACCGATTTTAGTATAGGTATCATTTCTAGTGAAAATGAATATACATCTGTCCTAACTGCAGAAATTCGTAATAGGATTAATGCTAGGCTACCGTTAAAATCAGCTGCATTTTCACAGAAGTTGAAATCAAATGAAGAGCAAGCATGGGGCGTTGATGCTTGTGTTCTATTGATTGATTATGACAAGGGAGTCGGGAAACTATGTTTGTTTGAAGCAAAAAGTGATCGGCCAAATTGGGACTATCTGAAACCTAATTATCAACCACCTA
>NZ_JADDYG010000222.1:0-335 GCF_015163535.1 Vibrio sp. OPT46
CTTAACATACCAAACAACAAGCTACAGCTAGTCACTAGCAATTACACAGAAACGTTTTACGAAGAGTACCTGCCGTCAAGCAAGTCAGTTCTCGTGCTTGATGAGTTGTCTGAAGAAATTGATTATGCCTCCTCTTCTAAAGGGTCTATGAGAAAGCTCTACGAGCGTATGCGCTCAAGCAATACTGCGCTCGTTATGCCTCTCTTCGGTCGTGGAAAGTCTGTTACTCACTTGCTGATTTCTTCACATAAAATAGATAATAAGCTGTTTTCTAATGAAGAAATCTCAGCTCTGCAAACGTTATTAGTTCGCATCCAGAGCACCATTGAAGCCGA
>NZ_JADDYG010000223.1:0-535 GCF_015163535.1 Vibrio sp. OPT46
TGACAGGTACTAAATGTCATCAAAAACGTCCTGACTTCAGAGTAAATAACCGACTTTCAAATTGTAACTATACTTACCGGAGAGTATCTTCCATGAAAAAGACCAAAATCGTATGTACGATTGGCCCTAAAACAGAATCTGTAGAGAAGCTAACTGAACTAGTTAACGCAGGCATGAACGTAATGCGCCTTAACTTCTCTCACGGTGACTACGAAGAACACGGCACTCGTATCGCGAACTTCCGTAAAGTAATGGAAGCTACTGGCAAACCACTAGCAATTCTTCTAGATACTAAAGGTCCAGAAATCCGCACTATCAAGCTAGAAGGCGGTAACGATGTTGATCTAGTAGCAGGTCAAGAATTCACTTTCACAACTGACACTTCAGTTGTAGGTAACAAAGATAAAGTTGCAGTAACTTACGCTGGTTTCGCAGCAGACCTAAACGTAGGTAACACTATCCTAGTAGACGACGGTCTAATCGAGATGGAAGTTATCTCTAAGACTGAAACTGAAGTTAAATGTAAAGTTCTTAA
>NZ_JADDYG010000224.1:0-305 GCF_015163535.1 Vibrio sp. OPT46
GTCGGTGTGTTGATTCTGAGCCAATCAATCTGGTTTGTTGCTCCAATGGTGTTAGTCGTCATGTCTTATGGGATTGCGATACCCAATATACTCAGTGATGCACTCGTTAATTATAAACAACAGGTTGGCAGCGCAGGCGCTTTATTTGGGCTCATGTACTACATCATGATCGGGACGGGATTAGCGATGGCTGGAACAGTACAAAACTTAGGTGTCGTTCTATTATCATGTAGCTGTTTAGCGATTTTATTAGCGTTTTCTAAAAGGCAAGTTCATACCAACTTGTGACCAGATACTACACATTG
>NZ_JADDYG010000225.1:0-2922 GCF_015163535.1 Vibrio sp. OPT46
GGGTTTGTGTTGAGTAGCTGCTCAATTGTTTGAATTTGAGCGAACTTTTCATTAGGTACAGCTTCACATATGACGTCATATGAGTGCTGTTGGTACTCTGAACGTGACTCTTCAAATAGTTCTGAGATATTTTCTGTTATCTCATTAGGGACTACATAGCGTAATTTTACGTGATGAAGATCGTACATTTGATAATGGTCGAAGATCTGTTGGATAACTTCTTCCACCGTTTCAAATACCAAATCATTCTCACCACCAGCTGGGCACTTATCAATTACCAAAAGATACCAATATTTACCGGATGGTAGCTTTTGTATGAAGAAAGCATTCGGGTGATCGACACAAATAGCGCGAGCGACGATTGCCGCCGCGCTGTAGTATTTTGTCGTTATGCTTTGAGCGAAACCGATTGTTGATTTTGGTGCATCATCAATTGTTGACCCTTCAACAATTACTGCATTTGTAGCGTCGTATTTGTTAACCAGATTTTTGATATGGATGGTCTTATCGGATTCTGAAACCTCGTACCAATCTAAACCGATGTAGTGCCTATCAAATCCAAGTTCTTCTAGTGACTGCATAAAAGGACCTAATTGGGTTAAACTTTTTCGATATGAGGCGTTATAATTACTAGCATCACTGAGCGTGTTTTAGCATTAGAGTCATTGCCACCAAACATCCATAGCAAATCGCCTAGAACTGACTGGTTTTGGCCATTGTCAATCACTTGCTCGAACCCAGTCATAACCATTGTTTCGCCTGAACGGATATTTCTAGCGCTAACCATGGCAGTAACAGTTCTGTCTGTTAGTTGAAGTTGTGTATTACCAACTTCTAGTGGGTCAATTGCATTTAAGGTACTTACATCAGTTACGATACGGACAGCAATTGTTCCATCTGAATTAACACGTGGTGAAGCTAAGAAAACAATACCGTTTGTTGTTGTATCTGTGCTTGCAGATTGTGTTACAACATCACCAGATACACTTTGGTCGATTTTATCCGCATATTTCTTTTCATTTACGAACTGGACTGGAATAACATCATTGTTTGGTACAGTTGTCGTAATTGACTTTTTAAGCGAAAGAGATTTAGTACCCTGAAGAGCCTTCAATGCCATTTCAGTGCCTTTGAAGCTACCATCACCGATACTCAGCCCTAAACCACCTAACTTAGCTGCATCACCAACTGGAACTCCATCGATTTTAAGTTCGAAGTCATTCTTAGCGTATTTAATAGATTGCTCAATGCCGTAATTTGATTCGTCTGTAGTGATCAGTTCCCATAGCTCTATATCGAGCCTGATCATCTTTCCAGCAGTAGAATTTGACTCATCAATAAAGTTCTCAACAATTCGCAGCTTTCGAGGTGTGTCAGTTACAGCAACCATACTTAGTGCAGGTAACACTTCTACTTTTGCATCTTCAGAAGCAATGGATTTAATCCCCTTGAGGAGTTGGTCCATTGGTTTCCCTAGGTCACGGTCAAATGAATATGAGTGAGAACTCGAAGTTTGAGAGCTTGTCCCCTCGCCTTGCTGACCACCGCTAGTAGACGAATTGATACTTGATTTTAAAGTTGTACTACCAGCATATTGGTCGATCCGAAAGTGTCTAGTTTCTTGTCGGTAAAAGGATACACGACCATCAGATTGGTATTTCCACCATAGGTTGGTTTTTGCTGCGATAGCATCCAACACTTGCTTTAAAGCAACGTGCTTTTCAAAGTTCAGGGAAATAGACACTTTTGCGCCATCTAATAGTGATCCTTTGTTCGTATCTGTATAAAGTGCCGAAACGTCTAAATCATCACCAGTAGAATCACTTGTACCACCGCTTGCTTTGGAACTTCCAGAGTCTTGGTTAAGATACTTGATAGCGTCGCTAGTAAAGCTAATGTAAACCCCATACGAGGCATACTTGTTGTTCAAATAGTCAATCGTGTCGCTAAGGGGTTTAGAGCGATATGACATGAATTTACTCGGGGTAAGAAAAATCTCTGGAAGGTCTTGCCTTTCTTTTAACTTGAAAGGTTCCCCAAGAATAACGTAATTATTGTCTTCGCTGTAGACGCTCTGATCTATACCGGGTTTAAGTCTGTGTTTTTGAATCGTCTCAGTGGCAGCGTCTGCCTGTGCTGTCGCAACTCTATTGGCATCTTTACCAGGAGTACTACAACCACTGACAAGCGCGATAATGGTTAGTGTGAGAGCTTTAAGTTTCAATGTGTTGTTCATCACTGGTAAGTCCCTTTTTCAGTAGAACCGCCTTTTAGGATATGAGCAGCACCAATTTCAGGGCTGTAACTAATCCACAATGGTTCTTTTGTTTTTAACGTCTCCTTAAGCACTCTATCTAAGACTCCGTCTCTTCCTGTTAGGTCACCAATCAATACCGAACGTGATTTAACAGGGAAGTCGTATTTAGAGCCCCAAATAATGTCGATATTGGACTTTGTATTCCAAACCTCAAAGTTCTCTTTGAGTGACAGTTTAGGGTCTAATGTCCAGAGTTTTGGTGTTCGTGTCTGAAGGTACGTAAGGTGTTCACGATTTTTGGATGCAGCCAACACTCGTTCTTGTTCATTTAGAACAATATAAATACCGGAATTTAGTTCCTGTATCTTAGCAACAGCACTGCGCCAATTAGGTGAAGGTACCCAGGCTAATTGGTGGGAAGAGATGCCTGGTCCAATATTTACCCGCCAACCAGCTGGTGCTAAAGCATTCAGTATTTCGTGAGCAGGTAATTTATTTTGGTAACCGACTTTAGATTGGATGTCGTTTAAACCATAAGCTGTATCTGACTCGTATTCAGTAAATACAACCCCCGCTTGCGCGCTACTCATCACGAGTAAAGGTAAAATTAATCTTAATTTCATCATAGTAACCCCTATTATTTTGATAAATATACGTCATTTTCG
>NZ_JADDYG010000226.1:0-380 GCF_015163535.1 Vibrio sp. OPT46
CGAAGACCAGATTGATAGATTGATCCGTTTCGTCAGAAATAACCTCACGAATAATTTCCGAGCATCAGGCCAATACCCTTTAGCTGTATGGAAAGCTTTCATTATCTCCTCAGATTGCTGGTCGGTAGAGTTCCGATTCTCACCGAGATGGGAATTTAAAGAAGATATCCAAGGATAGAAGATTTAGAGTTAATGGTGTTAAATGCTGGAGGACATTATCAGTATTGGCAAATCAACTAACTAGGAAGATCTATGCACAAGGTGACTACGATATTAAAAACAAACATTGGGAACGTGGAAGGTTACTTAGATGAGAGCGGTAGCCTGTTTATTCTGAACCCGCCTAAGATTGAAAATCGCAAGCTTGCTCACTTCCTCCC
>NZ_JADDYG010000227.1:0-1381 GCF_015163535.1 Vibrio sp. OPT46
TCAAATGAGGCCTCATACGGCTTTAAAATACAAAACGCCCGATGAAGTACATCGAGCGTTTTAGTTAAAAAGTGTCAACCCATATCAGGACGGGTCATACAAGAGGAGAAGAGTAAGACACGCCACCTAATAAAGCGGCGCAAACGAACTATTTCGCGCTTTCTTCTTCCATTTGTGCGTTATCCACAACGTGGTTTTCACCTAAATCGTTTGGTAGCACAAGGTTAAGAATAATTGCCACGATACCGCATAGGCTCACACCTTGTAGACTGAACTCACCAATACCGAAAGCCATACCACCAATGCCAAACACAAGTGTTACGGCAACAATCACTAGGTTACGAGACTTATGTAAATCAACGTTATTCTTGATCAGTGTGTTGAGGCCTACCGTTGCGATGGAGCCGAACAGCAGAATCATGATGCCGCCCATGACAGGAACTGGAATCGTTTGAAGAACCGCACCTAGCTTACCTACCAATGCAAGTACGATTGCGGTGATTGCTGCCCAAGTCATGATCACAGGGTTAAATGCTTTGGTTAGCATTACCGCTCCTGTTACTTCACTGTAAGTGGTGTTTGGTGGAGCACCCACCATCGAAGCTGCGATAGTTGCCACCCCGTCACCTGCGATTGTGCGGTGAAGGCCTGGTTTTTTCAGGTAGTTTTTACCTGTAACGTTTGAGATAGCAAGCATGTCACCTACGTGCTCAACCGCAGGTGCGATAGCGACAGGAATCATGAACAAAATTGCGTTGATATTGAACTCTGGCGCGGTGAAGTTTGGCATGGCTAGCCAAGCCGCTTGCTCTACGGGAGTGAAATCAACCACCCCGTAGAATAGAGAAACAGAGTAACCAGCAAGAATACCACCAACAATAGGAACGAGCTTCAAAAAGCCTTTTGCAAAAACGCTGAGTACAATGGTTGTGAGCAGTGAGACCGCCGAGATAATGATCGCAGCATCACCATTAACTAGCTGTGCAGCTCCATCACCAGTTTTACCTACCGCCATGTTCACTGCTGTTGGGGCAAGGCCAAGGCCGATAACCATGATCACAGGGCCAACGACAACGGGCGGGAGAATTTTATGGATAAATCCAACACCGCGCACTTTGATCATAGCCCCTAGAGCCACATAAACTAAGCCCGCTGCCATCAAGCCGCCCATCGTTGCACCGATACCCCAAGTTTGGATACCGAACATAATAGGAGCAATAAACGCAAAAGAAGAGGCAAGGAAGATGGGAACAGAACGTTTAGTCATTAATTGGAAGAGGAGGGTACCGACACCGGCACCAAAGAGGGCTACGTTTGGATCAAGGCCAGTTAGGAGCGGCACAAGCACCAAAGCACCAAAAGCGACAAAGAGCATTTGAGC
>NZ_JADDYG010000228.1:0-635 GCF_015163535.1 Vibrio sp. OPT46
GGTATATTTGTACTCATTACATTGTCTAATGAAAAACCTACTCCAGATGAAGCTAATTGCATCATTCCATTCATACGGCTAAACGCTAGAGGAGCCATCATCCAGCCCCCTTCTGTTAACTCTTCGACCAGCGAGGATGAGCCTGATATGCTGATATTCGCTTTAGAACTACCGCAGCGACTTGCTTCATATTGACCCTGCCAAGACTGAGATAACTCCCCCATATAACCGCGCTCTACAACTTTAGACTTACACATTGCTAAATCAACGTGCGCTTTGAATAGGTTTTCAGCTAACTCTTTAGAGCCTAATTCATTGAGTAAATATTCACGATAATAAGAGTCATCACTTCTTCGCATTGCCGTTACATATTTTGATAAATCTGCGTTCTTCAGCCGCGATAACATACTCGATACAAGCGTGTGTAATTCTGACATGAAAGTGAACGTAGCCTCTGTACCGTAGTAGTTCGAGTAATATGCAAGCTTTTGCTCCACTGATGAGCTAGCAGTAGGTTTACGGGCGAAATCAAACCTGATTGAACCACAGGCTCCTCCACGAAATTCTAAAATAGCGCCAGTATTTTCAGCCCCATTCTTTCCTATAGGCTCATCGACATAATTAAGAGAAGAAGA
>NZ_JADDYG010000229.1:0-431 GCF_015163535.1 Vibrio sp. OPT46
AACGCCACTTTAGGGTTTACTGTTAATAACGAATTAAAGTTTTCTAAGATCAAGCAACTAGGGCTGTTAAAAGAGAAAATAAAAACGGCCAATAAGGAAATGGAGATCAATAATCCCGCCCAGGAGATGGAAGCAAAAAGAGTTAAAGATATGACCTCCTACACTTTAACCCGACTGTCAATATTGAACCTTATAAAAGAAATCTTACCTTCATTAAATAGCTCTGCTGGATTCGCTGGTGGTGCTCAATCGAATACATCCGAGCTAATAGAGGGATTTGTTGAAAGTATTGATTGATGTATAAGGGCCATTTTTCTGAAAAGATAATGGCCCTTTTTTTTATTGTCTTAATCGAGGTTCATTGTCTTCAAAAGCCTGTTTACAGCATAGTAGATGTAAAGCCCTAGTTGACTCCCTAAAAAGAACCACCA
>NZ_JADDYG010000230.1:0-2148 GCF_015163535.1 Vibrio sp. OPT46
TTCGTTATCGAGCACATCTGATTCACAATCTATTGAAAGGTCAGTGGTTACATTGGCTTGGATGATTACTGACTTGGTTCCTGTTATCATCATGCATTGATGCTAATAATTAGGAAGTAAGTTTATGCCACATTTTCGATTCCGTGCTGTAGAGCCACAAGCTGTTCAGGCATTATCAAAACCTCTTACGGATGAACTTCAGCCTCTAATGGACTGTCCGCGTGAGGATTTTACTTTTGAGTATATCTACACTACGTTTTTCAATGAGGGAGAGGTGAGTGCTGCATATCCTTTTGTCGAAGTGCTTTGGTTCGACCGTGGCCAGGAAGTGCAAGATGAAGTTGCCAAGCTTATTACGCAACAAGTGCGCGCTATCGCTGGTGCCGATATTGATGTTGCAGTTATCTTTTCCGCTTTATCTCCTAAAGCTTATTACGATAATGGCGAACACTACTAAAGGTTAAAGGCTATGAGGCTGAGTTTCATTGTAACTTTGGGTTTATGTTTCTCAGCTTCAGTATGTTCTACTCCTTGGGAGTCTGCGGTTAATCCTACCCGAAACTCTTCCTCCTCTATTGGTAGTTATGCTAACGGTTGTTTAGATGGTGCATTACCCTTGCCTCTCGATGGCGTTGGTTATCAAGTCTTACGTAGTAAAACGAAGCGCTACTATGGGCACCCTAAAACGATAGAGTTTATTGAAAATCTGGCGCTTAAAGCTCATCAAAATCTCAACACCACTCTGCTAATTGGTGATTTATCTTTACCTAGAGGTGGAAGGTTCTCCTCTGGTCATTCTAGTCATCAAACTGGGTTAGATATCGATATCTGGTTAAGACTTGCTGACCAACCGCTTTCTTATAACGAATTACAACTTCCTAAGCCCATGAGTGTGGTGGATTTAAAAGGTTATTCCATACTTAATCATCGCTGGGAAGAACGGCACTTTAAGCTAATTCGGTACGCTTCAAAAAGTAAGGATGTTGCACGAATTTTTGTACATCCTGTTATTAAGGAGCAACTTTGCTTGCAAGAAAACGGCAAAGATCGTTCTTGGTTACGTAAAGTACGTCCATGGTGGGGGCATCATTACCACTTTCACGTCAGGTTGTCTTGTCCTGATTCGAGCGACTATTGTGTTGATCAAGCACCACCTCCAGTAGGCGATGGCTGCGGTGTTGAGCTCGCAAGTTGGGCCCCGAAAGCGAAACCTATTGATACCCCTCCACGGGTAAAAACAACCTCTAAGCCCAAACGAAAAAAAGTCGTTCCACCTCAATGCTTGCCGCTTATCAATCCTAATTAGTGTTACTCTCCAGGTTTATCTGTACTTGGTGATCTCTTTTATGAAACTGGAGAAACATCATACTTTTGTCTACATTGAATAATACCAATACAAAAACTAACCCAATTAGTTTTGGGGACATATTATAGAAATCTAAATTAAACAAAGAGTTGTAGTATGGGTAAGTTGTAACTTCTTTGTTTAGAAAAAGATCTTTCGTCACGATACTCTAGTTTCTTAGCAATATGTCTGTCAGTTGGCTAAAAAGCGATAACAACGCAGACAAGTGTGTAAGGCAGGGATATGCCCTTTTCCTGTTAGAAGAGTAAATCAAGGACAAAACCATGACTATGATTTGTGCAAAAGAATTTGCAGAGTGGTTAAGACACAGATTTAGCAGTGATACTAAAGGAGTCTCTTTGACTCGAGAGGATGTGAATCACCTGACTGGGCGTCAACGCCTTGATCCGGGTTTTGTTAATGATGTGCATTATGAGCTGATGCAATATGGAATGGCTTTCGTTACTGATACGAGCCGAGAAAACTTTTATTTAATACCTGTTTCTCAAGCGGAAAATTGGCGTGAGAGACTAGAGTATCATTTTGAAAAAGAGCTATTCTGCAATATTATCCCTATTGAAAAATCAGGTTGAGAAAAGGTTCAACTTTGATGCCAAAGTTGAACCTAATTGCTCTTATGCTAACCCTTGAATAATCACGAATTTTTCAAGCAACTGCTCTTCAGTTTCGACATGGTTCGGATCTGTGATTATGCATTTTGTAATTGGACACACTGACTGACAGGTCGGCTTTTCGTAATGCCCCTTACACTCTGTACATAGCGCTGGATCAATTTCGAAAAT
>NZ_JADDYG010000230.1:2158-15133 GCF_015163535.1 Vibrio sp. OPT46
GTTCTGCAATATTATCCCTATTGAAAAATCAGGTTGAGAAAAGGTTCAATTTTGATGCCAAAGTTGAACCTAATTGCTCTTATGCTAACCCTTGAATAATCACGAATTTTTCAAGCAACTGCTCTTCAGTTTCGACATGGTTCGGATCAGTGATTATGCATTTTGTAATTGGACACACTGACTGACAGGTCGGCTTTTCGTAATGCCCCTTACACTCTGTACATAGCGCTGGATCAATTTCGAAAATGCTCTCTCCCATACTGATTGCCCCATTGGGGCATTCGGGATCACACATGTCGCAGTTAATGCATTTATCAGTAATGAGCAAGGCCATGGTTACTTACCAGTCGGGTTACGGGTGTCCTGCCCTGAGTTTAGATTACGCATTAATAGGCCATATTCTAAATCTAGCTCTGCTGGTACTGGAATGAATACAAAGTGACCGTTTCCTTTCGCGTCTTCAATAGACTCTGACTTGCGGTTTTCCATTGCCTCTAGCGTGAAAACAATATTGCCTTTTGGCGTCATTAGTTCAAGGCTATCACCGACAAGAAACTTATTTTTTACTTCTACTTCAGCCATGTCACCACGACGTTTGCCAGTGAATTCACCAACAAACTGTTGAGCATCAGAGACTGAGTAACCGTAATCGTAGTTTTGGTAAGTATCGTGTGTATGGCGGCGTAGGAAGCCTTCAGTGTAGCCACGGTGAGCTAGGCTTTCTAGTGTACCCATTAGGCTTTCATCGAATGGTCGACCTGCTACAGCATCATCAATTGCTTTACGATAAACTTGAGCGGTACGTGCGCAGTAGTAGAACGATTTAGTACGACCTTCAATTTTCAATGAGTGAACACCCATCTTAGTTAAGCGTTCAACGTGCTGAACCGCTCGTAGGTCTTTAGAGTTCATGATGTAAGTACCATGCTCGTCTTCGTAAGCTGCCATTTTTTCTTCTGGACGGTGTGCTTCAGAAAGTAGAACGACTTCATCTGTTGGTTTGCCGCGACCAATTGTGGTTTCAGGACGCTCGTCTTGTACTTCGACAGGCTGTGCTTCCGTCGGGTCGAATTTCTCTACGATGTCACCAGCGTCGTTTTCTTTACCCTCTTCAACTTTGTATTCCCAGCGGCATGCGTTAGTGCAAGTGCCTTGGTTAGGGTCACGTTTGTTGATATAGCCAGAAAGTAGGCAACGACCAGAATAAGCCATGCATAATGCACCGTGAACGAATACTTCAAGTTCAGTTTCAGGGCAATGCTCACGAATTTCTTCGATTTCTTCTAGAGATAGCTCGCGAGAAACGATCACACGTTCCACGCCATTCGCTGCCCAGAACTTAACGGTCGCCCAGTTTACAGCGTTCGCTTGTACAGAAAGGTGAATTGGCATTTCTGGGAAAGCTTCACGAACCATCATAATTAGGCCTGGATCTGACATGATCAATGCGTCAGGACCCATCTCTACGATTGGCTTAAGATCACGGATGAACGTTTTTAGCTTCGAGTTGTGTGGTTGAATGTTACATACCACATAAAGCTTTTTGCCTAGGGCGTGGGCTTCATCGATACCGATTTTTAGGTTCTCGTGGTTAAACTCGTTGTTACGTACGCGAAGGCTGTAGCGAGGTTGGCCAGCGTAAACTGCATCTGCCCCGTAGGCGAATGCGTAACGCATGTTTTTCAGGCTGCCCGCTGGAGATAGTAGCTCAGGCACGAATGCTTTCTCAGTTGTCATTGCTCAATTCTCTTTTATCTGATCACAAGTCAGGCCAATTCCACCTAATGGAAATGGGGCGCAAATTTTACGTCAAAATGTGAACTGTGACTAGGGTAATTGTGCTTCAGATAGAAAAACGCCCTCAAAAAAAGTGAGGGCGTTATGGTTAACCTTTATACAATATTATGTGTTAGGATTCGCTAAGCCGCCTAGCGCATCGTATAGGTTGGGAAGGAAAGCACTGAACTCTCCACACATTAGAGAGAAGTCTGCATCAAATCGAGCTGCTTGATCTTCACGTGGAATATCATCGTTTTGATCTTTCAATTCATCAGAGAATTTTAGACGTTTGATGCCTGCATCTTCCGTCATAATGAACTCAATACGATCTTGCCAATTAAGCGCAAGTTTTGTCACGACTTTATCCGCAGCGATGTGGTTGCGGATTTCATCAGTGGTTAGCTCTTGCTTCTTACAGCGAATCACACCACCTTCTTCAAGTACGGATTTTAGCTCAGCTTCGTCCATCATGCTGATACCTTGAGGTGTGTCACCGCTTTTCACCCACTCGGTTAGCGTAGTTTCAATCGCCACTTCTGGAATAGCAGGAACAACAGGTAAACTACCCATGGTTTTACGAAGCAATGCTAATACATCTTCTGCTTTTTTATAGCTGCTTGCATCAACAAGGATAAAACCTTCTTTTGGCATGATGAGCACGTGAGTGTGGCTGCTGCGGCTGAATGCGCGCGGCAGTAAATCCATTACGATGTCATCTTTCAGGTTGTCTTTCTCTTTCTTCTTCAGAGGACGACCTTCTTGCGCTTCCATTGCTTCTACTTTTGCATTCAATGATTCTTTGATCACAGAGGCAGGTAGCATTTTCTCTTCTTTCTTGGCGCAAATCAGAATGCGGTTTTCTGACACGTGAGTCATCATATCGCCATGTCTACCCATTGCACTGACCCAGCCAAATTTCTGTTTGTCTTGACTGCCACACGGGGTGAATCGGAATTCAGACAGCTGAGTTTCTAGTTGTTCGGCGTTAAAAGTAACCTCGCGGTTAACGCGGTATACCAGACAGTTTTTAAACCACATAAATCTTCTCTAGGCTTGATGACAAGGGACTAATCATAGGGAATTTTTGTGCTGATGTCTTAATAGAAATGAAAAATATCCGAATGAACCTCAAAAGAAAGTTATATGAAAATTTGTTTTCAAAGGTCACAAAAGTGTCATAATTGGTAGTGATAATGCTTATGCATAGAGAGGCGCTTTGTCTCTTAAATTCATTAGCTCAACGAACATAAGGTTACTCAATTATGTCTAGAAGGATTCTGGTTGTTGAAGACGAAGCTCCTATTCGCGAAATGCTGTGCTTCGTACTTGAGCAGAAAGGTTACCAAGCGGTAGAAGCGGAAGATTACGATACTGCAGTAACCAAACTGGCTGAACCCTTCCCTGATTTAGTTTTACTGGATTGGATGTTACCAGGCGGTAGTGGCATTAACTTCATCAAACATATGAAGCGAGAGGAATTAACGCGCAACATTCCAGTTGTGATGCTTACCGCTCGTGGTGAAGAAGAAGATAAAGTGCGCGGTTTAGAAGTCGGTGCGGATGACTACATTACTAAGCCATTCTCTCCTAAAGAGTTGGTTGCACGCCTAAAAGCGGTGATTCGTCGCGTTACCCCTACTGCACTAGAAGATGTAATTGATGTACAGGGATTGAAGCTTGACCCTGTATCGCACCGTGTTACGGCTAATGATGCGCCATTAGACATGGGCCCAACAGAATTTAAGATGCTTCATTTTTTCATGACGCATCAAGAACGCGTATACAGCCGTGAGCAGCTATTAAACAATGTTTGGGGCACTAACGTGTATGTCGAAGACCGTACGGTTGATGTTCACATTCGCCGCCTGCGTAAAGCATTGGAAGCTGCAGGGCATGATAAGCTGATCCAAACTGTTCGTGGTGCTGGATACCGCTTCTCGACGAAGGCATAAATTAACACGCAGCTTATCGGTACCATTTCTGGAGTTATGAGTGGTTGAAAGATTAACGTGGAAAAAGCTGGCTTGGGAGCTGGCTTTTTTTTACACCCCATGGGTGATAGTAGGTTGGATATTCGGTTATATGCCGTGGTTGCTTTTGGCTGCTACGGCATTGCAGCTTGTGTGGCATTTGCATAACCAAGTACGTTTATCTTCTTGGTTATGGGATGAAAAACGCCTCACGCCACCATCTGGTAGCGGTAACTGGGAATCTTTGTTCAATGGGTTGTATCGCTTACAACAGCGCCAACGCCGCAAACGAAAAGAGCTTACTAATCTTATTCGTCGATTCCGAAATGGTGCAGAATCGCTACCCGATGCGGTAGTGGTATTCCGTGCTGAAGGCAATATTGTTTGGTGCAACAAGCTGGCTCAGCACTTACTGGGCTTCCATTGGCCAGAAGATTCAGGTCAACCTATCTCCAATCTCATTCGTACACCTGATTTTATCAAGTACCTCAACAAGAAAGACTTTTCAGAGCCATTAGAAATGCGTTCACCACTCAATGTCGAACGCATGCTAGAACTACGTATCGTACCGTATACCGAAGGTGAACATTTGATGGTGGTGCGTGATGTTAGCCAGTTAAAACAACTTGAGGGAATGCGTCGCAACTTCTTTGCCAACGTATCTCATGAACTGCGTACACCAATGACGGTGCTACAAGGTTATCTTGAGATGACAGAAGATCCTGATATGGTCGTGGGTCCTATGTGGAGCAAAGCTCATGGTGTCATGACGGAGCAGCTTAACCGCATGAACAGTTTGGTGAACCAACTACTGACACTATCTAAAATTGAAGCGGCACCTATGCATGAGCTTGAGGAAGTCGTGAATGTGCCCGCGATGCTTGAAGTGTTAGAAAAAGAGGCGGTTAGCCTTAGTGGGGACAACCAACATAAATTGAAATTTGATGTTGATGCTAGCCTACGCGTGCTGGGCGATGATGACCAGTTACGTAGTGCTATCTCTAACCTCGTTTATAATGCCGTCAAATACACACCGCCTGGTGCGAACATTAATGTTCGTTGGTTCCAGACCTCTCAAGGCGCATGCTTAGAGGTGGAAGATAGTGGTGATGGTATTGAACCTCAGCACCTCCACCGACTTACTGAGCGTTTTTATCGAGTGGATAAAGCAAGATCACGTGATACTGGTGGAAGTGGTTTAGGGCTTGCCATTGTAAAACACGCGCTGAGTCACCATGACTCTCATTTAGAAATTCACAGTGAAGTAGGCGTGGGTAGTAAGTTTTCTTTCGTATTGCCTGAGCGTTTGGTGGTGAAATAATGGCTTTACGATTAGCAAAAACATTCAGTTTATTCGCGCTTGTTTGTTCTTTTATGGCTGCCGCTCAAGATAAACCATTGCCGAGTTATCATAAAACGACGGGGATTGTCGGGAACTTGCTCTCTGTTGGCTCCGATACACTTGCGGGTATGACAACGCTTTGGGTTGAAGAGTTTAAATCCATTTACCCGAATATTAATGCGCAAGTCCAAGCATCTGGCTCTTCTACTGCCCCTCCAGCATTGACCGAACAAACAGCTCAGTTTGGTCCCATGAGCCGCCCTATGCGTTTAAGAGAGGTTGAAGCGTTTGAACGTGAACATGGCTACAAGCCAACGGCGCTTAGGGTAGCCATCGATGCAATCGGTATTTTTGTTCATCAAGATAATCCAATTCAAGGTCTTAACTTTAGTCAATTAGATGCTTTGTTTTCTGCCACGCTACGCTGTGGTGAAAGTCAATTTGTCACAAACTGGCAGCAACTCGGTCTTGAATCACAGTGGGCAAAGCGAAACGTACAGTTGTTTGGTCGTAACTCCGTTTCTGGAACTTATGGTTACTTCAAAAGTAATGCCTTGTGTGGCGGCGATTTCAAGACCCGAGTTAACGAGCAGCCAGGCTCCGCGTCAGTTGTGCAAGCTGTAGCGTCAACCATCAGTGGAATTGGTTATTCCGGTGTCGGTTATCGAGTGGCAGGTGTGCGCTTAGTCCCTGTGGCTAAAATGGGAAATGACTACGTGACTCCAACGCGAGAACATATTGTTAGTGGTAAGTACCCACTATCACGTTACTTATATGTTTACGTGAATAAGCACCCTGATTACCCATTAACACCAATTGAAGCTGAATTTATTCGCTTTATCTTTTCTGCTCAGGGACAAGCGTTGGTTGAGAAAGATGGTTATGTGCCCATTACGGCAGACTTTGCAGAAGAAGAGTTAAAAAAAGTCGGCCTGTAAGCCGACTTTTTATTTAAGTATGGGCAGTACGAGATCAGAAAGTGAGTGTCCACTTCGCGCTGTCCCAACGTTCTTGTTCTTCCTGTAAATCCGCGTGAAGTAATTTATTGTTTTCTAGCCATGCTTCATCTGTGCATGTGAGAATCCATTCGTCATTTTTGATAGATAAGGTGATATCAGGCAATGGATCTTCATTACGCTGCCCATTTAATACGATAGAAAGTCGTAATATTTTGATGAGGCTTATAACGTCACTCTGTTTATAGAGGTTGAAATCTGGTAGTTCTTGCAATTTGAGCGCTTTACGCTGGAAGCGAGCCAATGTTGCAAGCACTAATTGCTGCTCACGGTTGAAGCCTTGTAGGGTGGAGTGCAACAGAATATAAAAAGAGTGGCGATGGAAACTACGCAAGTTGATACTTAATCCGACTTCATGAAGCAACGCTGCCCACTCTAGTAAGTCAAATAATTCACTCTTTTTCTTAATGCCTAGTTCAGAGCGTACCTGACATAACATCTCACGTGCATGCCCCTTAACACGAGCGGCATGCTCTAAGTCGACTCGGTGCTTGTTGGCTAAATTTTCTGTGGTGCGCATGCGAATATCGGAGCGTGCAAAACGCTCTTCCATTTCGTACAACAGGCCTTCGCGTAGAGCACCATCGGAGAAAAACATTTGCTCAATGCGAAGCGCTTTGAAAATCGCGGACAAAATCGCTACGCCTGCTGCGAATACGGGTTTACGTTCTTCTGTTAGACCCGCCAGCTCAATATCTTCAATGGAATCAAATTTACACAGAGTTTCGATAAGTGTATCCAGTCGACTCGCTGTGATCAGGCCATCTTCAAAACCTAATCCTACTAGCACTTCTTGAATCGCTTTGATGGTTCCTGATGAGCCGAGAGCAATATCCCAGCCCTTTTTACGATATGTTGAAGCGATGGACTCGAGTTTTTGTTCGGCCGCTAACATCGCCTTGCTGAAGTTTTTTCCTGACAGTTTGCCGTTTTTAAAGTATTGCTCTGTAAAACTGACGCATCCCATCTGTTTACTGTTGAGAAGCTCAGGCTCAAATTCTTGTCCAATAATCATCTCGGTACTGCCGCCTCCGATATCGATGACTAGTTTGGAGTTGGATTCTACTTGAGTGTGCGCGACGCCTAAGTAAATCAGGCGGGCTTCTTCTTCTCCGGGGATAATTTCTATTGGGAAAGGCATCACTTCTTTCGCACGCTCGATGAAAAGGTGGGCATTTTTAGCGCGTCTTAGTGTGTGTGTGGCGGCGATACGTACATTTGACTCATCAAGCCCTTGCAACCTTTCAGCGAACATGGCTAAGCATTCTAGCGCACGCTCCATTGCGGCGTGACTTAAGTTCAATTCACTGTCGAGTCCTGATGCTAAGCGAACACGTTGTTTATGACGACTAACCAGTTGTAGGTCACTGCCGACAACTTTGGCCACCACCATATGGAAACTGTTTGAGCCGAGGTCTATCGCGGCAATGTAGCGAGTATCTTGTTCAAGTATTTGAGGCATCTGAATTTTGTTTTCTAGTTTGCTTTTCTATATTTTTAAGATAGTCATAGATAGCGATTTGAGAGCGAACTTTTTTGCGATTACCTCGTGGTACGTAAGCGTTACTCATTTCTTTATCTATAAAACGAGCCTTTACTGTATCGGTAAAATGGATATTCGTTATATCAATAATTCTCTGTTTCAAACGTGGATCACGGACTGGTACTGCTACCTCGACACGGTGATCAATATTTCTTGTCATCCAGTCTGCGGAGGAGATATAAACTTGCGGATCGCCATCATTGTGGGTGATCACCACGCGAGGGTGCTCAAGAAAGCGGTCAACAATACTGATGATGCGAATATTGTCGCTGATCCCCTCAATGCCCGGTACTAATGAGCACATGCCTCGAATTATCATGTTTATTTTTACACCGGAAGTACTTGCTCCATAAAGCTTATTGACGATGCCTTTATCGACTAGGTTATTGACCTTGATCGTAAGAGCGGCTTTTTTCCCTAGCTTGGCATTCGCAATTTCATTATCGATTAAGCGGTAGATTTGGGTTCGAGAATTACGAGGAGATACCATAAGGTGATTGAACTTCACTGGTCGGTATGGATTCTCAATGTAACCGAAGACATTACGGACTTCATTAGTGATTTCTTGATCTGCCGTAAGCAGGGAGAAGTCGGTATAAATTCGTGCCGTCTTCTCATGGAAGTTGCCTGTGCCGATGTGTGCGTAGCGAATAATTTCTTCACCTTCGCGGCGGCTAATCATCAGTAGCTTTGAGTGAATCTTAAGACCAGGCGCACCAAAGATGACGTGCACACCCGCTTCGGTTAATACTTTTGACCATTCGATATTGGCTTCTTCATCAAAGCGAGCTTGCAGTTCGACGACCACAGTGACATTTTTGCCGTTGTGCACCGCATCAATTAAAGAGTTCATCAAGCGAGAATCTTTCGCGACGCGATAAATGTTAATCTTGATACTAAGTACTTTGGGATCGAAGGAGGCTTGGCGCACTAACTCACTAATGTGGTCAAAAGTGTGGTAGGGATAATAGAGCAGAATATCTTTCGCTTTAATCGCGTCAAAGCTGTTGGCATAACCTTCGAAATCGGCACATTTCATTGGCGGGAGAGGTTTATTTTCAAGATACTCTCGTCCAACATTTGGAAAGCCGATGAAGTCTTTAAAGTTGTGATAGCGTCCGCCGGGGATAAGGTTATCGTAGTTAGAGATATTAAGTTTGTTACACAGAAACTCTAACATTTGAGGCGGCATATCGCGTTCGTAGACGAAGCGAACGGGCTTTGCTGTCAGTCGCTGATTGACACCCTCTGACATTTGTTCAAGCAAGCTGTACTCGATTTCATTGCGTAAATCGTATTCAGCGTCACGCGTCATTTTCATCGCATAGCCGCTAAGCTCATCATAATCAAAAAAGCCTTTGAACAGCTCGTCCAAACAGTGGCGGATAATATTATCAAGTAAGATGATGGTTTTTCGACGCTTTCCTTTCTGTTCTGGTACCATCACAAAGCGGGGAAGGTGATCGGTCGGAATTTCGATCAGAGCATACTGGTAATGTTCTTCTTTACGCAGTTCCACGGCGATGTAAGCGTACTCGTCTTTGAGAAATTGCAGAACATCGATCTCGTCTTTCATTAGGAGGGGAGTGATATGCGGCATTACCTCTCTACGGAAGTATTTCGCGATCCACTTTTGTTGCGATTCATCCAGTTGTTGCTCGTTGACCAAGAAAATGCGACGTCGCGCCATTTCTCGAATCAACTCGCTGTAAAGCTCATCAAATTGTTCGTTAAGCTTTAGTGCTTTCGACTGCATTTTGGTTAACAGTCGTTTAGGGCTATCACTGCCACCGCGCTCTTGGCTGATTAGGATTCTGCGCTTCACGTCCGCAAAGCGTACTTTGTAAAATTCATCTAAATTGTTGGAAAAGATCCCAAGAAAGCGAATACGTTCGATCAAAGGGACGGTTTTATCGGCAGCTTCTTGTAATACTCGTTCGTTGAAAGACAACCAACTCAGCTCTTTTTCTATATATAGTTTTTCTGCGCTCATAACCTTACCTAGCCAAAAGTGAAGTATTACGTACTCATCTTGGAAAAATGGATGAGTGAGAACATTATGAGATTTTCATTACAGATTTATTTCATACCACGCATTGCATAAGAGTTGTATTCTTTTCAGGTGTTTAATGTGATCTGTAATATAATTGTCATCTTAACGACATATTCTAGTACTAAGTCAAAAAAGGTAGAGATATAAATGGCACAAGCCGAGTTTTCATTGCAGGAAAAAGATAAGAAACGACTGATAAAAGATCGTTTAGTTCGACTTGCAGTGACATCCGGTGGTGTCGGCGTACTCGCGGCGCTTATTTTGATCTTTGTCTACCTCGCCATGGTGATCATTCCGCTTTTTTCTGATGCGGAGATCAAAACCAACCAAGCCATTCGAGCCACTCATATTGAAACACCACTTGCGATTTCAGTGGATGATTACGCTCAGCTCGCGTTCGTTCTAACCCAAAGTGGTGAGATTCAATATTTGTCGATGGACGATCCTACGAAACCTGCGGTGTATACACAGCAAATCGTCCAGAAACCCGTCGCTTTCTCTCAATCTGCTCCTGGGCTAGGTTGGTATGGATTTGTTGATGGGCAGGGTAAAGCGAACCTTTTCAAGCCAGAATTTAATGCCACATTGAGAGAAAATACACGTCCTCCGGAAGTGATTGAGCTAGACACCAGCATGGATCTGACACTAAGTACGCCTCAAGATCCTGTGACTCAGTTTGTATTTGCAGCTTCGACGCCCTTACCAACGATTGTTTGGCAGAAGCAAAGCGGTGAAGTGAAAGCTCGCTGGCAAGTGGCTTCGTCTTTGGGTACGCCTCCTACAACGATCGATTTTACGTTCTCTTCAGGCTTTAATACGCCTCAGCAAATGTTGTTGACACCTGACGGTGAAACGCTTTATTTGCGCGATGGCTCTGAGTTGATCGTGTTAAAGAAAACCGCACGTAAATTTGCTGTGCGAGAGGTGGTCGATCTCACTCAAGGTGATAAGAAGCATTCCGTTCGTACGATAGACTTATTGGCTGGTGCTTACTCGCTTTTGGTGACGCACAACGATGGTCGGGTGTCGCAATGGTTTGATACGCTGCAAGAAGAAAAACGCACGTTAACGCATATTCGTGATTTTAAATTGGCATCAGAGCTTAAGTATTTGTTGCCGGATTCTCATCGAAAAGGATTTTATAGCTTTTACACCAACGGCACGTTGCAAAGCCATTATACAACCAGTGAAAAACTGGTGTTGTTTAAGCGTGCGTACAATCAAGCGCCCGCAATCGCAGCAATGTCTAACAATGAACGCTACTTAATCACTTGGCAAAATAATGCGTTAAATGTTGCGGAAGTGGACAATGCCTATCCGGAAATTTCATTGTCTTCATTATGGCAAGAAGTGTGGTACGAAGGGTATCCTGAGCCTGAATTTGTGTGGCAATCGACTTCGGCGAGCGATAACTTTGAGGCTAAGTTCAGCCTAGTACCTATTGCGTTTGGAACGATAAAAGCGGCGATGTTTGCGATGCTGTTTTCAGTACCGCTCGCAGTGCTAGGTGCTATTTATACGGCTTACTTTATGTCGCCACGCATGCGTCGTGTAGTAAAACCGTCGATTGAGCTAATGGAAGCACTGCCGACGGTGATCATAGGTTTCCTCGCGGGATTGTGGTTCGCGCCTATTGTCGAAGATCATTTGATTACGATCGTCGTTATGCTGTTTGTTTTGCCCTTGAGCACCATGATTATGGGCGGGCTATGGGCATTAATACCGCAACCTTTGCGGAATCGTCTGCCTAATGGTTGGCATGCTTTAGTGCTCATGCCTGTCATATTGGTACTGATTGGGCTTGGAGTGTGGATTTCGCCTACGATTGAGCAGACGTTCTTTGGTGGCGATATGCGCTTATTCTTAACCGAGCATGGTATTGGTTACGATCAACGCAATGCATTGGTGGTGGGGTTAGCGATGGGGTTTGCTGTTATCCCGACGATTTTTACCATTGCCGAAGATGCCATTTTCTCTGTACCGAAGCATTTATCGGATGGCTCTTTGGCATTAGGGGCCACGCCTTGGCAAACTTTAATCTATGTTGTCTTGCTTACTGCAAGCCCAGGTATTTTTTCTGCCATTATGATGGGCCTGGGACGCGCTGTTGGCGAAACCATGATTGTATTAATGGCAACGGGCAATACGCCATTAATGGATTGGAATATTTTGGAAGGATTGCGCAGCCTGTCGGCGACCATCGCCGTTGAGTTGCCAGAGTCGGAAGTTGGAAGTTCGCATTATCGCCTGCTGTTCCTAGCTGCATTGATTTTATTTGTGTTTACGTTTGCAGTAAACGCGCTTGCGGAGTGGGTTCGTCAGAGACTGAGAGATAAGTACCGTGCGTTGTAATAATGGTTTGAATAAAGAGCGAGTAATAACGTGTTAAATTGGATTCGTTCTGGCGCACCGTGGATATGGCTAACAGGCGGTGCAGTCAGCATCAGTTTGTTGTCGGTATTAGGGTTGTTACTCCTTATCGGCTGGAAAGGCCTGACTTACTTTTGGCCAGCGCCCTTGTATCAGTGGAATGTTGCAGCGCTGACTCCTGTACAAGGTGAAGTGCTACATGAAAATACTATTCTGATTGGTCAAGTGTATGAGCGCAGCTTTGTACCGAAGAGTTATTTGCCTGAAAGCGCAGCACAACAGTTAGAAGACGATGAAGATTTTGCCACGCGACTCAACATCAAAATCGCTAACCGAGAGTTGTATCCCGCCGATTTTATCTCCGTATTGCAAATGCAGTTGGATGAGCCCACGACGCCAAAAGAGTGGGCGGTGATAGAGCGCAGTAGCGGTGGTTATTTCTTTGGTAAGCTGGTGGCGTTTCAAGATGGCGATAATATATACACCAGTGATATTCAATCGATACTAAATAAAAAGCTTGATGATGCAGAAACTCTGCGCCATGAGATTGATTCTTTGGTGGTCGATCAGCTTAAAGAGCTTGGTTGGAAGCTAGAGCAGTTGCGATTAGAAAAGCGCAAGCATGAATTGAATGACACGCTGACAGAAAGCTTCTTAAAGGAAAATCAGACGAAAAAAGAGCAGATAGAAAAAGCGCTTGCGACGTTAGATTTGCAACTTGATGGTTTACGACTTCAGCTCTCTGACTATGCCTTGATTGTCGAGGATATGACGGGGTCACAAGTATCGATTCCGCTCGAAGATATTTTGGACTACTGGTATCCAAACCAAATGTCACTGCCTGATAAAGTCATGCATTGGGGAAAACAGGTTTGGAAGTTTTTATCTGAAGATCCAAGAGA